>JBFGDW010000033.1:0-17672 GCA_041580435.1 Candidatus Polarisedimenticolia bacterium
CCGCCAGCCATGGTGACGGCCACGGGCCAGGCGTGCCGCCGGCACAGGTCCAGGACCCACCGGTCCCGCCGGGCCAGCCCCTGGCGGGTCAGGGCCAGGCGGCCCAGCCGGTCCCCGGCGAAGGGGTCGGCGCCCGCCAGGTAGATCACCAGGTCGGGGTGGAACCGGGCCAGGACCTCCTCCACGCCTGCCGCCAGGGCCGCCAGGTAGGCCTCGTCGCCGGTCCCGTCCTCCAGCTCCACGTCCAGATCCCCGCGCTCCTTGCGGAAGGGGAAGTTGTGCCGCCCGTGGATGGAGAATGCGAACAGGTCTGGATCGCCGGCCGCCAGGGCGGCGGTGCCGTTCCCCTGGTGGACGTCGGCATCCAGCACCAGGACCCGGCGCACCATCCCTTCCGCGCGCAGCGCCCGGGCGGCGATGACGCTGTCGTTGAAGACGCAGTACCCCTCGCCCCGGTCGGCGAAGGCGTGGTGGGTGCCGCCGGCCAGGCTCACCGCCCGGCCATGGCGCAACGCCGCCCTGCAGGCGGCCAGCGTGGCCCCGACGGAGCGACGCGACCGCTCCACCAGCTCCGGCGACCAGGGGAAGCCCAGGCGCCGGATCTCCACGGGGTCCAGCTCCCCGTGGAGCACCCGCCGCACGTAGTCCTGCGTGTGGGCGGCCCGCAGCTGCCCGTCGGTGGCGGCGGGAGCCTCGCGGAGCTCGATCCCGCTGGCGGCGGCCACCGCCTCCACCTCGCCGTGGAGCAGGGAGTACTTGGACATGGGGAAGCGGTGGCCCGGTGGCAGGGGGAGGGGAAACGCATGGGAGCAGTAGGCGTCCATGAGCGGCCCGCCATTCTAGCCCCGGCGGCGGTGTAGGCCCATCGCCCCTTCAGCCTGGAGCCTGCTGCCGCCGCTTCTGGCCATCGGGCTGGCGCTGGCGACGCGGCGGGTGACCCTCTCCCTGCTGGCCGGCCTCGGGCTGGGCGCGACGCTGCTGGCCGGCAATCTCACCGGCGGCCTGGTCCGCACGGCCGGCCTCCTGACCGAAGTGCTCATCGATCCGGGCAGCGCGCGCCTGCTCCTGTTCAGCCTGCTCATCGGCCCGCTGGTCACGGGGCTGGAGACCTACCGGGGCGTGGACGGGTTCGTGGAGCTGCTGCGGCGGCGGAGCGTGGCCACCGGCCGGCGCGGCGCCCGTCTGCTGGCGTGGATGGTGGGGCTGGTCATCTTCATCGAGACCAACATCACGCTGCTGGTCACCGGCGCCGTCTGCCGCCCCCTGTTCGATCGCACCGGCGAGTCGCGGGCCAAGCTGGCGTACCTTGCCGACTCCACCTCGGCGCCGGTCTGCATCCTGATCCCGTTCAACGCCTGGGGCGCCCTCATCCTGGGTCTGCTGGAGGCGCAGCAGGTGGAGGACCCCCTGGGCCTGTTCGTGCAGGCCATGCCCCTCAACTTCTACGCGCTGGGTGCGGTGCTGCTGGCCGGCTGGGCGGCCTGGAGCGGCTGGGAGATAGGGGCCATGCGCCGCGCCGGGGCGTCCCCGTCATCCCCGGCCGGGACCCGGGTGGAGGAGCCGCCGCGGCGGCTGCCGCCGCCCGCGCTGCCCGGCGGGCAGCCGGTCCCGGGCCGCGCCCGCAACATGCTCATCCCCCTGGGAGTGCTGGTGGCGACATTGCCGGTGGCGCTGTGGATCAGCGGCGGCGGGAGGCTCTCCTCGGGATCCGGCTCCACCAGCGCCCTGGCCGCCGTCCTGGCCGGCAACCTGGCGCTGGCGGCGCTGGTGCTGGGGCAAGGTCTGGCGCGCCCCGCCGGCCTGGCGCGCACGGCCCTTCGCGGCGTGCGATCGCTGCTCCCGCTGGTGCTCATCCTGCTCCTGGCCATGGCCCTGGGGGAGGTGTGCGCCCGTCTGGGGACCGGCGGCTACGTGGCCGGCTGGCTCGCCGGCATCACCTGGCCGGCGCTCCTGGTCCCCCTGACCTTCATGGTGGGGGCGGCGGTGGCCTTTGCCACGGGCACGAGCTGGGGCACCTTCGCCATCATTCTCCCCATCGCCGTCCCCGCCGCCACGGCCGTGGATCTGCCTGCGGCCCCGTTCGTGGCGGCGGCGCTGTCCGGCGGCATCTTCGGCGATCACGCCAGCCCCATCAGCGACACCACGGTGGTGGCTTCCCTGGCCGCCGGCTGCGACGTCATCGAGCACGTGCGCACCCAGCTCCCCTACGCCCTCCTGGCCGGCGGGGTGGCGGTGGCCCTCTTCGCCCTCACCGGCTCGGTCCTGTGACCCCCCGCTCCTCCCGGGGCAGCAGGCGGAAGTTGTCGAAGAGGACGGCCCGCTCCTCCCCCAGGCGGTAGCCGTAGAGGGTGATGTCCGCCAGGGCTGACAGGTCCATGGACCGCCCCTCCGGGGCGCTTTCCACCGCCGAGAGGGGGACCACGATGGTCTGGCGGCCCGGCGCCAGCTCCACCCGCAGCGTGAAGCGGTCCGCCATGCGGCCGTCGTGGTGGACGTCGTCGATGCGAATGATGAGGGGGAAGGGAGCGTCACCTGGATTGAGGGCGTCGAAGGTGAGGGCGCGGAACTCGCGCCAGTCGGCCGGGTAGTCCCGGAGCGTCAGGCGCGGGTAGAGGTCGGGGAGGAAGGTGGCGCCCAGGACGTGGCCGTCGCCGCCGGGATCGGGCAGCCGCTCGAGGCGGCAGCGGTAGGAGATGAACCGCTCCACCTGGAAGCGGGTCTCGAAGTCGGCCAGGACCGGGAGCTGCCGGCGTGCCAGCAGCTCGTCCCAGGCGGCGCTGGCGGCGGGCCAGGCCGGCACCAGGATGAGGCCGGCCGCCACTCCCTGCAGGGCGCGGCCCAGGGCCGTTGGCACCGCGGTGGTCCGCCCCAGCAGGAACAGCCCGCCCGCCACCGCCCCCAGCGCATCCCGGACCAGGTCCCCCATCTCGGTGGTGCCGCCGAAGCGCGGCTGCAGCAGCTCCACCAGCCCGCCCAGCAGGATGGCCAGCAGCACCGCCCGCAGGAGGGCGCGGCCGCGGCGGCCCGCCTCCGGGGCCGTGAATCCAGGGAGGGCGGGAGCCAGCCCCAGGGTCACCAAGGCGAAGAGCGGGACGTGGGCATACTCGTGCAGCCGGGCCAGGGAGCGCAGCCGGAAGGGCACCACGGGAAAGAAGAGGGTCAGGGCCAGGCAGGCGCCGGCCAGGGACATCCCCGCCAGGAGCAGGCTGCGGCGGCCCATGGGCTACTTGCGGATCTCTCGCGTGGCGCGGCTGGTGGTGCCGTCGGTGGCGGTGACGGTCACGGTGAGGGTGAGGGGGAAGCGCGCCACCAGCAGCTTCTTGCCGTCCACCTCCAGGCTCCAGCGGATGGCGGCCTCGGCGGCGGGATCGGCGCCGCCGGCCAGGTGTGCCGCCACCACGGGGAGCGGGCCCTCGTGCAGCGTGCGCCCGCCGGCGTCGGCCACCGTGGCCGCGGCGGCGGCGACGCCGGCGCCGCGCACCACACCCTCGACGCGCAGATCCCGCGCCAGCAATGGACCGCCCCAGCTCACTTTTGTGATCTCGGCGGTGGGACCGCCGGGAGGCGAGTCGGTCTCGGGGGCGGCGGCCGGGGCCGGCGCGCTGGCGGACGGGGAGGCCCCCTCGGAAGCCGGGGCGGCGGCTGGTGGTGACGGAGGTGCCGCACCGGCGCCAGGCGTCGATGCCGGCACGGGTGGCGTGCCCGCCGCCGTGCCCTGGTCCTCACGGCCACCGGGGGCGCCGCCGGAGGCGGAAGCCTCCTTGCTGCCTCCCAGCAGCCCGCCCAGGCGCCCGCCCAGCTCCGCCTTGAGCTTCTCCTGCACCTTCCGCTCCACCAGCTGCCCCGCGGCGGCGCTCCAGTCGATCCCCGGCGCCGGGGCGGTGAAGGGGCCGGAGAGGGTCAGCGGAAGGTTGACCTGGTCCCGCTTCCCGTCCCAGAAGACGCTGGCGGCGCGGCTCCCCTCGGCCCGCATGCTCTGGCTCAGCTCCCTGGAGAAGATCACCTGCAGCACCGCCTGCATGGAGGCGGTGAGGAGGTTGGCGGCGGCGCCCCCCTTCAGGTACAGGTCCGGAGACTCCAGGACGAGCTCCTCGGCCCGGAGCAGGGGTCCGTCCAGAGCCAGGCGCGCCTCCAGGCGGCTGAAATCGGTTCCCTCCTTCTGCAGCTTGCGCGACAGGTTCTTGAGGGTCTGCTCGCCGAAGACGCCGCTGGCCTTGGACAGGGACTTGAGGACGTCCAGACCGCCCACGCGCCCGTCCACAACCCGGGCGCTGCCTCCACCTGACAGGTTGCGGACGATCCGGTCGTAGTCCGATCCGGTGCCGCGCGCCTTGAGGGAGCCCGAGAACCGCCCCGACAGGAGCTGGCCGGCCTGGAGCGTGTCGGCCAGCAGGGGAGAGCTGTCCACGTCCTGGACCTCGGTCTCCAGCACGAAGGCCACCGGGTCGGTCCCCAGGTCCAGGGTCAGGCCGCCGTCGAAGCTCCCCTGGTAGAGGCGCATGCGGAAGGGCCGCAGTGTGATGGTCTGGCCCGACAGCCCCAGGGTCGTGCTCAGCTCCTGGAAGGCCAGGGACTGGAAGCTCCCCTGGGCGATGCGCAGGGTGCCGCTGGCCTCCACGCCGTCCAGAAGCCCCGCCTGCCCGCTGGTGGCGGTCGACGCGCCGCCGCCGGCGCTCTCCTCGGCGGCCACGAACGACATGAGCTCCCAGAAGTCGGCGCGCTGGGACTGGAGGGCGAACCGGATCCGGGGACGCTGAAACCCGGTCAGGGTCAGCTCGCCGCCCACGTCGCTTCCCCCCAGCCGGCCGGCGAACTCGCGGATCTCCACCGTCTCCCCCTGCAGCCGGATGCTGCCGCGCACCTGCTCCATGGGGCGGCTCATGGCAGGGTGGCGGAAGGTGAAGTCGGCCAGCTTCAGCCGGGCGTCCAGGGCGGGATAGGCCTCGCCCCCCACGGCGCCCCGGACCCGGGCCTCCAGCTCCACCGGCTGGCCCGAGCTGAAGGCGACGGGCAGCTCCACGCCGGCCAGCGTGAGCAGGGCGGCGAGGCGCTCCGCCGCCACCCGTGCCGGGTGCAGGCGCATGTCCACCTGCACCAGCCGGCCCGAGCCGTCCACCTTCCCCTCCAGCTTGAGGGTGTCGGGACCGGTGCGCAGCTCGAGGGCGCGGAACTCGAGGATGGCGCCCGCGGCGGCGGCGGCCACGTCGAAGCGGCTGTCCAGGTCCAGGAGAACCGGCGGGCGTGGCGCCCCTCCCGCCGCCGGCAGCGCCACCCGCGCTCCTGCCAGGGCCAGGCTCCCCGCCGCCTGGAAGCGACCGCGGAGGTCTCCCTTGACGGTGCCGCCCAGTCCCAGCGTCCCCTCCGACGGGGCCAGCGCCACCGCCGGCTCCAGGAGCGGCCCCACCACCGCCAGGGGAATCTCCTGGAGATCGAGCTTCAGGTCCACCGGCAGGGGCGCCTCGCCGGCCCGGCCGGCCGGGGCCGCCAGGGGGCCCACCGTCCCCGCCACCGCGAGCCGGCCGGCCTTCCGCCCGCCTCCCACCCGGGCGCTCGCCTCCAGGCGCGCCACCTCCCGCTCCGGGAGGCGGTCCAGCACCAGGCCCACCTGCTCCAGCACCGTCTCCCTCGGCGTGGCGGCCGTGGCGTCCACCAGCCGCACCTGGAGATCGCTCAGGCGCAGGTCGCGCAGCGTGAGCTGCGGCCCGTCCCCCGGCGCCGGCGCGGCACCGGCCGGGGCGGCCGGCAGCTCCCAGCCCCGGGGGCCCCGGCGCAGCCGGAGGTCGCCGCCGGCGAGCTCGGCGCCGGCCACCTCCGCCGCCTGCAGCGCCAGCGCGCCGTCCTGGCCGGTCACCAGGGTGGCGCCCCCGCTCAGCCGCAGGGACACCGGTCGCGATCCCAGCAACCCGTCCGGCCCCACCCATCCCGGCCCGGCTGCCGCTTCCAGCCACGGGGCGTGGGCGTTGGGATCCAGGTTCGACAGCTCCACCTCCCCCCTGATCCGGAGCGGGCCGCCGGCGGGGTCGGCCAGTGGACCGGCCTGCCCGCGCAGGACGAGGCGCGCCGGCCTGGCCCCCTCCAGGGTGGCGGAGAGGCTGACATCCAGGTCCTGGCCGGGAGCGAGATCGGCCAGATCCAGGGAAAGGCCGCTGAGCGACGCCGTCAGCTCGCGGCCGGGGCGCAGGCCGGCATCCCGCACCTCCACCTGTCCTCCCCGCACCCGCAGCCGGTCCAGGCGAAAGCCGCCACCGGCCTGCCCCGCGGGCGCCGCATCGCCTGCGCCACCGGCGACGATCCGCTGCACGTTCCACGTCCCTTGGGCGTCACGAGCCAGCACGAGGCGGGGCTGGTCCAGCACCACGGACGTGATCTCCAGGCGCTTGCGGAGCAGGGGGAGCAGCCGCGCCCCCACCTGCAGGCTGCGGGCGGTGAGCAGATCGCCGCCCCCCTCGGCGGGGGTGGCGCCCAGGGCCACGTCCCGGGCCTGGAGGCCCAGCCGGGGGAGCAGGGTCAGGCGCATCTCCCCAAGCCGGACTGGCCGGCCCAGGGCCGCCTCGGCCCGGGAGACGATCACCGGCCGGTAGCGATCCACGTCCACCAGCGCGGGCAGGAGGAGGGCGGCCGCGGCGGCCAGCGCCAGCAGGCATCCCAGGACCAGGAGCAGGCGACGCCGGGCCCGGCTCATGGCTCAGGAATAGGGCGGCCGGTGCAGGCCCGCGGGGGAAAGGGTGAAGATCTCCACGCCGTCCTCGGTGACCGCCACGGTGTGCTCGAACTGGGCCGACAGGCTCCCGTCGCGGGTGACGGCGGTCCAGCCGTCGTCGAGGATGTCCACCTCGTGGTGGCCGACGTTGAGCATGGGCTCGATGGTGAAGAACATGCCGGCGCGCAGTTCCGGGCCGCTGCCGGCGCGGCCGTAGTGCAGGATGCTGGGCGCGTCGTGGAAGACCCGGCCGATGCCATGGCCGCAGAAGCGCCGCACCACCGAGAACCCGGCGGCCTCGGCATGGGATTGCACGGCGTGGCCGATGTCCCCCAGGGTGGCGCCAGGCCTCACCACGCGAATGGCCCGCATCATGCAGTCGTAGGTCCGATCCACCAGCCGGCGCGCCGGCGCCGCCACGTCACCCACGAAGTACATCCGGCTGGTGTCGCCGTGCCAGCCGTCCACGATGGCCGTCACGTCGATGTTGACGATGTCCCCCGCCTCCAGGCGGTCCGGCCCGGGGATGCCGTGACACACCACCTCATTGCGTGACGTGCAGATGGAGCGGGGGAACCCCTTGTAGTTGAGGGGGGCCGGGATGGCGCCCCGCTCCACCATGTAGTCGTGGCAGAGGCGGTCCAGCTCGCCGGTGGTCACGCCCGGCCGCACGTGGGGAGTGAGGAAGTCCAGGGTCTCGGCGGCGAGGCGCCCGACCTTGCGCATGCCGGCGAACCCCTCCGGCCCGTGCAGCTGGATGCGGACCGTGCGGGGCTGGCTCTCGTGGATCATGCGCGACCTGAATCTAACACACGCCCCGAGGGGGGCGCCGCCGGGCCGGGCGCCGCCTGGGCCCGCCCGCCAGGGGCCCGTCCCGGCGCGGTGCTCCTGCTGACGAAAATGTGTTTAACGAAATTGTAATAGTCATATAGATAGAAATGCATTGCACATCATGAATGGTCAGCGTATATGGACGGGCCAAGAAAACATATTCAAGAGAGGCGACCATGGCTATTCTAGCGGCGGAGAACTGTTACCGGGAAGGACTCGTCGCCCTCATGGAGGGCCGACCCGACAAGGCGACCAACTATTTCGAGGCGGCCATGCTCACCGAGCGCCAGCACAACGTGCACCGGCCGCAGATGCGCTACCTGTCGTACTTCGGGCTGAGCCGGGCCATGTCCCGGGGCGCCGACCGTGACTCCATCCGGGCGTGCGAGACGGCGGCCACCGAGGAGTTCTTCAACGCCGACCTGCTACTGAACCTGGGCAAGGTCTACCTGCTGGCGGGGAAGGTCACCAAGGCGCTCAACACCTTCGAGCGCGGACTGAACGTGGATCCCAACCACAAGGGGCTGCAGGCGGCCATCCGGCGCGCCGACCGCCGCCGCCGGCCGCCGCTGCCGTTCCTCCAGCGCAACCACCCCATCAACTACTGGCTGGGGAGGATGCGCAGGGACTGAGCCGCCGGCCTCAGGGGACCGGCAGCACCTCCACCCGCTGGCAGCGGTCTCCCACGTCCAGCCGGTTGAGGACGTCCATCCCCTCCACCACCCGGCCGAAGACGGTGTACGCCCCGTCCAGGTGCGGGGTCGGCACGTGGGTGATGAAGATCTGGCAGCCGCCGCTGTCGGGCCCGGCATTGGGCATACCCACGGTTCCAGCCAGAAACGGCATGGGGTTGATCTCGTCGCGCAGGAAGACGCCGCCCGTCCCCCAGCCATCCTCCCGGGGGTCCAGCCCCTGGACCACGAAGCCACTCACCACCCGGTGGAAGGGGAGGCCGTCGTAGAACCCCGCCCGGGCCAGGTCCAGGAAGCTGCGCACGTGGCGCGGCGCCTCCTCGCGGAACAGCTCCAGGACCAGGCTCCCCCGGTCGGTCTCCAGGCGCACCCGCGGCCTCGGCGCCGGGCTCAGGACGTCCCGGCCCGCCACCAGTGTCACCGAGGAGGGCGGGCCCTCCAGCGGCGGTGGCCCGGGCTCGCCCCCGCCCAGACGCGCCAGGCCGACCACGGCGGCGCGGCGCACCGCCGGGAAGGGATCCCCGGTGGCGGACCGCAGCAGCCGCTCGGCACCGGCTCCTCCCAGGGCGGCGGCGGCGGTCAGGGCCTCCACCCGCGTCTCCACCCACTCGGCGCCGTCCATGGCGGGGTAGGACGCGGCGATGGCCTCCACATCGGCTGCCTTCCCCTTCTCCTTGAGGATCCCCAGGGCGGTGCCGCGCACGGCGACGTCGTCCACCTTCAGGGCGGCCAGCGCCGCCCGTCGCGGCGCCTCGCCGGCGCCGGTCTGTTCCGCCAGGGCGGTGAGGGCGGCTGCCGCCACCATGGGCTCCTCGTCCCGGGCCAGGCGCCGGAGCAGATCGCCGGTGGCGCTGAACGGGAGGTGCCCCGCCGCCGTGGCGGCCGCCTGGCGCCGGTCCGCCTCCCCGGAGGCCGCCGCGGCGAGGGGGGTCACCGCCTCCTCCGGCGCCAGGCGGGCCAGGGAGATCAGCGCCTGGGCGCGCACCGAGCGGGAGGGATCCTCCAGCGCGGACCGGGCGGCGACAGCGCGGCGGGCAGCATCCTCCGGGCCTTCCCGCGGGAGCCGGGCCAGTCCCTCCAGGGCCGCCCGGCGCACATGCCAGTCCGCGATCCGGCCGCGGCGGGTGGCGGCGGCAAGAAGCGGCGTGGCGGCCTCGGGGACCGAAAGCTCTCCCAGCGCCGCGGCGGCGGCCGCGGCCACCTGGGTGCGGGCGTCCTCCACCAGCATGGACAGCGTGGTTAGGGCGCTGGCCCGCTCCTCGCCAGACAGCCGGCCGAGGCCGCGCGCCGCGAAGAATCGTTCCAGCGTCTCGGCGGAGGCCGCCACCTGCTGGAGGAGGGGCAGCCGCCCGGGGAGCTCGACCTCGGAGAGCAGGTAGACGGCGCGCCAGCGAACCTCGGCCTCGGGGTCGGAGAGGAGGCGGCCCGCCGCCTCCCGCAACCGCGCCGCCTGTGCATCGGGCAATGCCTCGGCGGGCGCGGCGCGCCGCCCGCGCAGCCGGGTCAGGGCGAGGAGCGCCGCCGAGCGCGTCTCCGGCGCCGGATCGTCCAGCATGGGCAAGAGGGCCGTCACCGCCCCCGGCCGCTCCCCCAGCTTGCCGAGAGCCTGGACGGCGCGGGCCCGGAGTGCCGTGTGGGGCGAGTCGAGGAACGGCTCCAGGCTGGGGGCGGAGGCGGGATCCCCCATCTGCCCCAGAGCGAAGATCTGCTCGGCAAGCAGGGCTGGAACCGCCTCGGCGGCGGACTCGTCCAGCCAGCGGCGCAGCAGCGGCTCCAGGCGCCGGTCGCGAGTGCGTCCCAGGGCGCGGGCCAGCCGGCGCCGGGCCTCGGCCTCGGTGGCGCGGGCGAGCAGGCCCTCCCACGCCTGCGGATCGGCCACCCGTCGATCCTCCAGATCCCCCACCTCGCGCACCACGGCGAGGGGATCGGGAGGGCTGCACGCCGACAGGGCGCCCAGGACGCAGGCCGCCGCCATGGCCAGCCCCCGGGGGGTGCGGGCGCGGCCCCTCATTGTGGGACACTGGCGCGCATGGCGCGATTCTACAGCAGGCACCAGCGGCGGTGACAGCGCTCTGGCACCCGCTCTCGGGTCTCCTGCTGCCGGCGCCCCGGGTGTTCGTCTCCACGGCCTATCTGCGCCGGCTCCTGCGCGGCGGCGGGCGGGAGACCCTCCTCTACGCCGGCGACGCCATGTGGCCCACGGTGGGGCATGGCCAGCCGATCCAGGTCGGTCCTCTCGCCGGCGGGCTCGCGCCTCCGCCCGGCAGCCTGGTGGTGGCGGAGGTGGACGGCGTCCCGGACCTCCTGCGGGTCATCGGCCGTGCCGGCGGGGAGGTGGTGGTGCAGGCCGACGCCGTCCCCACTCCCCACCGCGTGATCCCGGTGGCCGCCTGCCTGGGCGAGGCGTCCATCCCCGCGGCGGGACGGGGCGCGCCTGGCCGCGTGCCCGGCGAGCCGCTGCGCCGACTCCGGCGCTGGCGCCTGGACCTGGCCGAGGCGCTGCGTGTGGCGGGACCGGATCGTGGCGGCGACCCTGCGGCCTCGGTCCGGCGCAAGTACGAGGAGCAGGCGGCGGCCTACCGTCAGAGCCGCGCCGTGGAGATGGAGCACGACCTGATGGCGCGCGTCCAGGCGGCGGTGCCCGCCGGCGGGAGGGTGCTGGTGGCGGGGTGCGGCGCCGGACGGGAGTGCTTTGCCCTGGCCCAGGCTGGCTTCCGGACCTCCGGGGTGGACTTCGCCGCCGCCATGATCGCCGCCGCCCGGGCCGAGGCCAAGGCGCGGGGCCTGGAGATCACCTGGCACCAGGAGGATCTCCTGCGCCACCGTGAGGAGCCAGGCTCCCTGGACGCGATCCTGTTCACCTTCGACGTCTACAGCTTCCTGCCAGGCCGCTTCGCCCGCAGCGGCCTGCTGCGCCGCATGGCCGGCTGGCTCGGGCCGGACGGCGTCATCTTCCTGTCGGCCCGCTGTCTCGGCGGCGTCCGGCAGCATCTCCTGGCGGCGGTGGAGGGGGTGGCGGGACAATGGCGCGGCGGGCCGGGGGAGTGGGGAGACAGCCATACCCGGTGGCTCGGCCCCGATGGCGAGGTGCGCCGGGCCTTCATCCATCGGTTCACCCGGCGCGGGGTGGCCGCGGAGGTGCGAGGGGCGGAGCTGGTCGCCGGGGAGTGGCGCGGAGGCCACGTCCTGCTCAGGCGCCGCCGAGCTCGTCGTCGATGAGGGCCCAGAACCGCGCCGAGCGGGTGAAGTGCAGGTCGTACGCAGGCACCGCCCGGCAGACGTCGGTGATGAGGTCGGTGAGGTCGGCCTGGCGCAGCCCCAGGTCCTGGACGAACGGCACGCTGGCCGAGACCGTGGCCACCGCCCGGGCCGTGCCCAGGCGCACCAGGCGGTCGCCGGTGTCCTGGCGCAGGCGGAAGGCGCCCGCCACCGGGAAGGCGCCGCGCACCCGGTCCTGCATGGGGTACAGCCCGAAGAACGGCACCGCGTGGGCCAGAACCTCGGGACCCGAGGCGTCGATGAGGACCATGTCGTCGGACAGGGCCTTGCGCGGCTCGGACAGGGCGGTGGCGGTGCTCTTGCCGGCCCCCGACTGGCCGAAGAAGAGGTGGCAGCGCCCCTGGTGCAGCACCCCCGCCGAGTGGAACAGGAAGGCGCGTCGTCGCGGCAGGAGGAGCTGGCAGGAGACGCGCAGGAAGTTCTCCAGGCTCATGCGCAGCTCGGTCTCCCGCCGGTCGGTGAGCATCAGATCAGCGCGGCCCGCCTCCAGGTCCAGCCGGCCGTCCTGCCAGTGGGAGCGGATGCGGAAGCGGCCGGGGCCCTCCGCCTCCAGGTCCACCACCGGCGTGCCCCCCGGGCCGGGGAGGGGCACCACTACCCCGCTGCCCCGGCGGCAGGTCACCAGAAGGTCCGGCCGCACATCCGCGCTCACCTCCTCGGCGAACGGCTCGTAGTAGCGGCTCACGAACGGATCCCAGGTGGTGGGCAGTCCCTCCACCCGCACCCGGATGCGGCCCAGGGGCAGGTCGAAGGAGGTGCTGCCCTCCGGAAGCGTGACGTGCTCCGCCATCGCCGCGGAGGATAGGAAGGGCCGCCGGCGGCGTCAACCGCGCGCCGCGGCCGTTCGCGCTAACATCTCGGGACCACGGGGGAAGACCATGAGCCGCCAGAACGATCCCGCCGACGCCCTGTCCGGGCGCGCGGTGCTGGTTTTGGAGACCGGGGCCGGAGAGCCCGCCACCCGCGCCGTCGAGGCGGCCGGGGGGCGCCTCGAGCCCTGCGCTGTGGACACGGCCGTGGCGGCGATCCTGAGCCAGCCGCCCCAGGCGCTGCTGGTGACCGCTCCGGACCAGATGGGGCGCCTGCTGGACACGGCGGGCCTGCAGGGACGGCGGACGGCGCTGGGCCGGACCCTGTCTGGGATGCTCCTGGTGTCGGGCGGAGACGCCTGCACCGACGCCCTGCGCCGCCACGGCCTGGAGCCCGGGCTCGAGGCGTCCGGCGAGACGGGCCTGAGGCGACCTGCGGCCCGCCACGACCCGGGCCGCCCGGATCCCGATGCCGTCTTCCTCAAGGCCTGCCGGCGCGAGCCGGTGCCCCACACGCCGGTGTGGCTCATGCGCCAGGCCGGGCGCTACATGGCCGAGTACCGCGACATCCGCGCCCGCATGTCCATGCTGGAGCTGTGCAAGTCGCCGGATCTGGTCAGCGAGGTGACGGTGCACGCCGCCGGGCGCCTGGGGGTGGACGCCGCCATCCTCTTCGCCGATCTCCTGCTGGTGGTGGAGCCGCTGGGGCTCAGCCTCGACTACCGCAAGGGGGAGGGGCCGGTCATCGAGCCGGCGGTGCGCGACGCCCGGGGCGTGGACGCCCTGCGGGAGGTGGATCCCGCCGAGCTGGGGTATGTCTACGAGGCGGTGCGCCGGACCCGGGCCGACCTGCCGGGCCGCACCCCCCTCATCGGCTTCGCCGGCGCTCCCTTCACCGTGGCGTCCTACCTGGTGGAGGGGGGGGCATCCCGCAGCTTCCAGCACACCAAGAGCCTCATGTACCGGGACGAGGGGGCGTGGCGCGCCCTCATGGAGAAGGTGGTGCGGGCCACCACCGGCTACCTCCTGGGGCAGGTGGAGGCCGGCGCCCAGGCCCTGCAGATCTTCGACAGCTGGGTGGGGGCGCTGTCGCCGGCCGACTACCGCCGCTACGTGCAGCCCCATACCGCCGCTCTCATCGCCGCGGTGCCGGCCGGCGTGCCGCTGATCCACTTCGGCACCGGCACCGGCGCCCTGCTTGAGCTGATGCAGGCGGCGGGGGGCACCGTCATCGGCCTGGACTGGCGGGTGGAGCTGGACGAGGCCTGGCGGCGCCTGGGACCCGATGTGGCCGTCATGGGGAACCTGGATCCGCTGGTGCTGTTCGGCGGGCCGGCGGTCATCGAGCGGGAGGCGCGCCGGATCCTGGCGCAGGCGGGGGGCCGGCCGGGGCACATCTTCAACCTGGGCCACGGCATCCTGCCCCACACCCCCGTGGACGACGTCATCCGCCTGGTGGACCTGGTCCACGCCGCGAGCGCGGGCGCCCGGTGAGCCCCCCTGGCCCGGTGGACGCCGTCCTCATGGTGGGCTTCGGCGGGCCCACCGCCCCCGACGAGATCCGCCCCTTCCTGCGCAACGTGGTGGCCGGGCGCGGGGTGCCCGACGAGCGGCTGGACGAGGTGGAGGCCCACTACCGTCAGCTGGGCGGGCGGTCGCCCTACAACGACCTCACCGAGAAGCAGCGGGCCGCGCTGGACCGGTGGCTGCAGCAGCGCGGCCGGCGGCTGCCGGTGCACGTGGGGATGCGCAACTGGAAGCCGTTTTTGTCCGACGCCCTGGGCCGCATGGCCGAGGACGGATGCCGGCACGCCGCCGGGATCATCCTGGCCGCCCACCGCTCGCCGGTGTCGGTGGAGGCGTACAAGCAGGACGTGGAGCGGGCCCGGGAGCAGGTGGGTGACGGTGCGCCCCAGGTCAGCTACATCGAGCCGTGGTTCGACGACCCGCTGTTCATCGAGGCCAGCGCCTCGCGCCTGGAGGAGCTGGGCCTGGACCGGGACGGGGAGTGGCCCGAGGAGGTGCCGGTGGTCTTCACCGCCCACTCCATCCCGTCGGCGGCGGCGGAGCGCTCCTCCTACGTGGCCGACCTCCAGGCCAGCTGCCGGGGCGTGGCGGAGCTGCTGGAGATCCCGCGCTGGGAGCTGGCCTACCAGAGCCGCAGCGGCGACCCCCGCACTCCCTGGCTGGAGCCGGACATCTGCGACGTGGTGGCGCGCCTGGGGGGCGAGGGGGTCAAGGAGATGGCCGTGCAGGCCATCGGCTTCCTGTGCGACCACGTGGAGGTCCTCTTCGACCTGGACGTGGAGGCGCGCCAGGCCGCCCGGGAGGCCGGCCTGACGCTGCACCGGGCCGGCTGCGTCAACGACCATCCGGCCTTCATCGAGCTGCTGGGGCAGCGGGTGGTGCAGGCCGCCCGGCAGGCCGGCTGATGGCGGCCCGCCGCCTGGCCGTGGTGGGCGGCGGCATCAGCGGCCTGGCCGCGGCCCACCGCCTCCTGGAGCTGTCCCGGGAGCGCGGCGCGCCCGTGGACCTGACCCTGCTGGAAGCCTCCTCGCGCCTGGGCGGCGTGATCCAGACCACCTCCCGCGACGGCTTCCTGGTGGATGCCGGCCCTGACTCCCTCATCACCGAGAAACCCTGGGCCCTGGACCTCATCGCCCGCCTGGGCCTGCAGGAGCACGTCATCGGCACCCAGGATCAGCACCGGCGCAGCTTCGTGGCCCGGCGCGGGCGGCTCCACCCCACGCCGGACGGATTCCACCTGCTGGCGCCGTCGCGCCTGCGCCCCCTGGTGGCCACCCCCCTCATCAGCCCGGCCGGCAAGCTGCGGGTGGGGCTGGATCTGATCCTGCCCCGGCGCCGCTCGGGGGCCGACGAGACGCTGGGGCAGTTCGTGACCCGGCGGCTGGGGCGGGAGGCGTACGCCGGGCTGGCCCAGCCCATGATCAGCGCCATCTACGGCGGCGATCCCATGGAGCTGTCGCTGCTGGCCACCTTCCCGCGCTTCCGGCGCCTGGAGGAGGAGCACGGCAGCCTGCTGCGCGCCATGTGGGCCGGCATGCGGGAGCAGCGCCGGCAAGCGGCCCGGCGCGCGGCGGAGGCGGCGGACAACGGCTCCGCGCCGGGGCAAGGCGGCAACGGCGCCGGGTCCGGCGATGGCCAGCGGGCCAGCGGCGCGCGCTACGGCCTGTTCGCCTCCCTGGACGGCGGCCTGCAGGTGCTCACCGAGGCGCTGGCCCGCCGCCTGCCCGCTGGCGCCGTCCGCACCGGAGTGGCCGTGGAGCGTGTGCAGCGCGTGGCCGGGGGACGCTGGCGCCTGGACTGGGACGGCGGCCAGGAGGAGGTGGACGGCGTGGTGGTGGCCCTGCCGGCGCCCCGGGCGGCGGAGGTGCTCCGCGCCCAGGACGAGGACCTGTCCCGGCGCCTCGGCTTCATCCGCTACGGCTCCTCGGCCACCGTGAGCCTGGCCTGCCGGGAGGCCGACGTGGCCCACGCCCTGGACGGGTTCGGCTTCGTGGTCCCGGCGCGGGAGGGGATGTCGCTGCTGGGCTGCACCTTCGTGCACCGCAAGTACGCAGGCCGCGCGCCGGCGGGGCACGTGCTCCTGCGCGCCTTCCACGGCGACCGGTCGCGCCCCCTGGGGAATGCCGACCTGGTGGAGGCGACCCTCCGCGACCTGGAGTCGCTGGTGGGACTGCGGGGCGTGCCCCTGTTCACCCAGGTGGTCCGCTACCCCGACGCCATGCCCCAGTACGGGCTGGGGCACCTGGATCTGGTGGCGGAGATCGAGGAGCGGCTGGCGGCCTACCCGGGCCTGGCCCTGGCCGGCAACGCCTACCGCGGCGTGGGCGTGCCCGACTGCGTGCGCAGCGGCGAGGCCGCCGCCGAGGCCCTCATGGCCGCCCCGGCCTAGCGCGCCGGCCGGGACTCCAGCTTCCGGGCCAGCTGGCTGAGCTTCTCCTCCAGATCGGCGATGCGACGCTCCAGCTCCTGCTCCCGTGCCGACAGTCCGGGTCGTCCCCAGGGGCAGTCGCCCCCCTCCTCGCCGCACGCCTGCATGTAGGCCTGCCAGCGCTCGGTGTACTCCCGGGCGGTGTCCGGGTCGAAGCGGAGGACGAAGTTGCCCCTGGCGTCCTTGAGCTGCTCCAGCGCCTCGCGCACGTGGCCGTCCATCTGGAGCTTGTGGCCATGGAGGAGCTGGGACAGGTCGTACTGGGCCCGCTCCTTCTCGGAGAGGGTGGCCGTGAGGGTCCGGGCCCGTCCCTTGCGCCACACTTCCAGGGGGACCACCTCGCCGTCCTTCTTGTCGCGGATGACCCGGATCAGCGCCGAGGCCGAATCGACGCTCTTGCCGTCGGCCAGGGTGAGGACGTCACCCACCTGGATGCCGGCTCCCTCGGCCGGGCTGCCCGCCTCCACACTGGAGATGAGCACCCCGGCGTCCTCGGGGACGCCGAAGAAGCGGCGCAGCTCCGGCGTGATCTCGGTGAGCCCGACGCCAAGGAAGCCGCGCCGGGCGCTGAAGCTGTGCAGAGGGAGGAAGCGGGGCTCCCGGTCGCTGTCGCCCACGTAGAGCACCTGCACCCCGTCGGGGTTGGCGATCTCCAGCTCCACGCAGTTGCGGCCCTTGTCGTCGCACAGGGTGCTCTTCTCGCCGGCGGTGGCCGTGGCGGCCAGCAGGGCCAGCAGGGGAAAGGACCATCTCATCACCGGGGACTCCTTTGCTTGAGGGCGGCGGGCTCGGCCTGCAGCGCCAGTGCCTCGGGCGGGATGCGCCGCAGGTCCAGGACCACGTCCAGGTAGTCGTTGCCTCCCAGGTAGAGCACCGGCTCCGGCTGGCGGGCCGCGCGCAGCTCGTTCCACTCGCGCATCAGCAGCTGGTGCTCGGCCTGCAGCTCCGCCAGAAGCCGCCGCTCGGCTTCCGTTGCGGTGCGCTCCCGCCAGCCCTGCCAGCCGGCGGTGAGGGCCACGGCGGCGACCAGGACCGCAGCCAGGGCGCCGGCCAGGGCCAGCCGGCGCGGCCGGCGGGCGGGCCGCTCGTCCAGGCGGGCCAGGACCCGCCCGGTGAAGCCGGCGGAGGCCGGGTCCGGAGGAAGCTTGCGGAGACTGTCGGTGAGCCGGTCGTCAGCCATGGCTCTCTCCCCGGTCCAGGTAGGGCTCCAGCCAGCGGCGCAGCATGCTGCGGCCGCGGCTGATGCGGGACTTCACCGTGCCCTGGCGGCAGCCGGTGGCCCGGGCGATCTCCTCGTAGGGCCAGTCCTGCACGTCGCGCAGCACCACGGGCACCCGGTAGCGCAGCGGCAGGCGGGCCAGGGCGCCGGCCAGCTGGCCGTGAAGCTCGGCCTGCAGCAGGGCCCC
>JBFGDW010000034.1:0-17594 GCA_041580435.1 Candidatus Polarisedimenticolia bacterium
CAGGACCGGCAAGGCCAGGCCCCGCCCAAGGTGTCCCGCACACCGCGCGCGGCGCGCGGCCCGGGGCCGGCCCGGGCCGGCGGCTCTAGGCGTCGGGCCGGAGATCGGAGAGCTTCTTCCCGGTGGCCCGCTCGGCGTCCACCTTGTTCAGCACCACGGCGAAGTCGAAGCCGCCCCGGGTCGCGTAGCGCTTGCCATCCCCGTCGGGAATCTCGCCGCCGATGCGCACCACCGTGATCCGCTCCCGGGCCGGGGGCGGTGATCCGGTCTCGCCGGCGCCCGCCGTGCCGCCGGCGGTCTCACCAGCGGCCGCTGTCCCCGGGTCGCCGGCCGTGCCCTCCTGGGCCGCAGCCGCGCCCGTGGCCTCCTGGCCCTCGCCGCCGTCCGCGCCGCCCTGGATGAGCTCCACCACGGCCACCGGCTCGGACAGGCCCTGGACGGCCGGATCCAGCCTGCCAGCCGGCTCGGCCAGGTAGAGGGCGGCAAAGGAGCGCACCAGGGAGTCGACCTTCCCCTGATCCAGCTCCGGCCCACCGCCGCCTGCCAGGGTCCACTGGCCGCCGGCCTTGCGCACCTCGATGGTGCCGTGTGCGTTCTCGAGGCGCATCCCGGTGATGGAGTCGAAGGGCACGTCCACCAGCTTGCGCTGGATCCAGGAGGACCGGTCGGTGCGCAGGTCCCAGGGGCTCAGGCCCATGACCTCGAACACCTCATCCTGGCCCTGCCGCCGGACGTGGCTGATCCGGTAGTTGGGCGAGGTCCCCACCAGCAGGTCCACGTCGGGGTTGTCCCCCTCGCCGTCCCAGACCTGCACCCGGCGCTCGTGATCCGACTCGGTGACCTTGAGGTTGGCGTGGTACCGCGGGCTGGTCACCACCGGACGCCGGGCGCGCAGCCCCTTGAGATCATCCAGGAGCTGCCTCACCTTGTCCGGCTCCACCGGGTAGCCGCCGGCGCCGGGCAGGACCCAGGCGCCGCCCTGGCGCTCCAGATCGACGCTCTGGCCATCGCCAGCCTCGACGCGGACCTTCGTCGCCGTCATGGACTCCAGCTCGGGAATGAGGGGCTGCACGGCGGCGGCCGTGGCCTCTCCCGACCAGGGCGAGCGGAGCACCAGCAGAATCGCCACCTGCAGCACCAGGAGTCCACCCAGGATCAGGTAGGAGCGCTTCATGCCCGGGCCCTCCTGGCCGGCGCCCCCGCTCCCGGTGGCGAGGCGGCCGCCGGCACCACCACCGGCGCGGCGTTGCGCCGCAGCCACATGCGGTAGGCCGCCAGCAGTCCCAGCAGCAGGACCGGCACGAGATAGTTGATGACCTCCAGGGTGATCTCGGTGCCGCGCTCGAGGCGCTCGATGCGGCGAGCGGCCAGCCCGCGGGCCCGGATCCCCACCAGATCGTTGTCCAGGGTGCTCCAGTCGATGACGTTCTGCATGAACGCCAGGTTCTCGGCGAAGAATCCGCCCTGGATCCCCGCCAGGACCCGGGCCACGAAGTCACTCAGGAAGGCGGTGTCGCCCACCACCACCAGGCGCGTCTCCGGCGACAGCTTGAGGGGCACCTCGGCCCGGGGCGGGTCCGCGGCTCCCTCCTCGCTGCTGGCCAGGTCGGCGTCGCCGGTGGGCGCTCCCTTCTCGGCGAAGTAGCTCCTGAACCGTCCGCTCAGGGCCGCCGCCAGAAGCTGGGGCTCGGTCTCCCCCTCGGGCACGGTGTAGTCGGCGAACTGGACCTGGGTCAGGTCCTGGCTGGTCCAGGAGCGCTCCGAGGACCTGAGGATGGGGATCACCTCCAGGCCGGAGTCCGCCGGCGGCTCCACCTGGAGGGGGCTGCCCCAGTAGATCCCCACCGCCTCCAGCCGTGCCGTGATCTGGCGGTTGACCAGCCCCTCGTCCCGGACCTCCACCAGGTAGGGGTACGGCTTGAGCACCAGGGTGCGGATGTTCCCCAGGAGGGTGCGGCGCACCTCGGGGATGGGCAGGGGCTGGTTGCGGTCGTCCAGGACCAGCGTGTCCTGGATGGTGACGCCGAAGTGGGCCAGCCAGTCCTCAAGTCCGGTTCGCGCCGGCATCACCCGCAGCTCGCTGCCGCTGAACTGGGGCTCGTAGGGGGCGGCGCAGAGGATCACCCGCCCGCCCCGCATGAGGTACTGGTCCAGGCTGTACACCGACCGCTCGTCCAGGTCCCGGGGCTTGATCACCACCAGGACGTCCACGTCGGTGGGGACGCCGTCCTCGGCGGCGAGGTCCACGCTCTTCACCTGGTAGTCCCGGCCAAGGTACTCCCGCACCTGCTGGAACTCGGGGGGAGGCACGGAGCGGCCCTGCATCTGGAGCTGGGCCATGATCTCCGGCGGCAGGTCGGAGCCGGGCGCCACCACCCCCACTGTCTTGAGGAAGCCGGGAGCTTGCCGGCGCAGGGCGTTCTCCACCGCCTCGCGCAGCGTCGCCGCCGTGACCCCCTCTCCCACCAGGTTGAGCTGCTCCATGGACTCGCCCACCTCCAGGAACCCGTAGAGGTAGAAGCTCTCGCTGCTGAACAGCCCCAGGGACATGGGCCGGGCCCCGTAGCGCATGGCCACCTCCCGCGCCTGGGCCTCGTCGGTGGACGGATCGATCTCCACGAACTCGAACGTGTCGCCACCTCGGGTCTCCAGCTCGGCCGCCGCGGTGCGGATCGCGTCGGGGATGCCCGATAGCAGCTCGGGCAGCGCGCCCGGGGTCATGACCGCCACCAGCCGCACCGGCCCCGGCACCTGCTCGAACAGCTCGGAGGTGCTGCGGAAGCCGTACACCACCTTCTTGATGGCCCGGGTCAGGTCGTACTCCAGGTTGCGCAGCTTCACGTCCAGATCGCCGTCAGGCAGCATCTCCACGTCGATGAGGTCGCCGAAGCCGTAGCGGACGTACTGGTCGCCCCGCTGCACCACCAGGGCGAAGTAGGCGTTGACGATGCCGCTCTCGTACTTGGACGCCAGGCGGAAGGGGGTGCTCTCCACGCCGAAGCGATCGTTGGCCTCCTCTTCGGCCAGCTCGTCCTCCTTGGGGTCCAGGAAGGTCACCTTGACCCGGCCCCGGGACATGGCCTCGTACTCCGCCAGCAGGTCCTCGATGCGGGGGATGAGGGGCGCCAGCTTGGGATGGGTGCGCTTGGAGAAATAGCCATGAATGAGGACGTCCTCGTCCAGGCCGGCCAGGATCCGCTTGGTGGCCGGCGTGATGGAATAGATCCCTTCCTGGGTCAGGTCCAGGCGCATGCCCGTCCACCCGGCCAGCAGGGCGTTGAAGGCCACCAGGTTCAGGCCCACCAGGGCCAGGGTGATCCACAGGGACAGGCGCAGCCGGCCCCGATGGAGGGTCTGGGGCGGCGGCGCGGCGTGCGGTCCGGTCATCTCGCCCTCCCCCTCAGGCCCACCGGCGGGCGCGGAGGGCGCCCACGCTGGCAGCCAGGAAGAATCCCGTGAGGGACACGTAGTAGACGAGATCCCTCAGGTCGATGACGCCCCGGGCCACGCTGCCGAAGCGGCTGCTCGTTCCCAGGGAGCGCAGCACCGCCGCGCTGCGGTCGGGGAAGAGGCCGGCGAAGGCCTCGGCCCCCAGCCCGTACAGCCCCAGGCAGACCACCAGGGCCAGGATGAAGGCCAGGATCTGGTTCTCGGTGGTGGCCGACACGAACTGCCCCACCGCCAGGTAGGCGGCTCCCAGCAGCAGCGCGCCCAGGTAGCCGCCGGCCACCGGCCCCCAGTCCAGCTCGCCGATGGCCGCCACCGTCACCGGCAGGACCAGGGTCAGCCCCAGCCCGGTGGCCAGCAGGCCCCAGCTGGCCAGGAACTTCCCGGCCACCAGCTCGTGGGGGCGGGCCGGCAGCGTCAGCAGGACCTCCATGGTCCCCTGCTTCTGCTCCTCGGCCCACAGCCGCATGGTGAGGGCCGGCACCAGCAGCACCATGAGGAGCGGCACGGCGTCGAACAGGCCGCGCAGGTCGGCGCGCCCGCGGGAGAAGAAGGCGTTGACGTTGAAGAACGTCACCATGGCGGCCCCCACGAACACCAGGAGGAAGATGTAGGCGATGGGCGAGTTGAAGTAGGCCCTCAGCTCCCGCCCGGCCACGGCCCGGATGCGCTTCATGCCGCCGCCTCCCGGGCCGGCTCGGTGAGCTCGCGGAAGACCTGCTCCAGCGACTTCTCGTCCCGGCGCAGCTCCCGCAGCCGCCAGCCCTCCCGGCGGACGATCTCCGCCGCCTGCTCGCCCACGTCCCGGTCATCCTCCAGGCGGAGCCGGAAGGTGTGGAAGCCCGGCCGGGGAGCCCCCTCGCCGCCATCCGCCGGGTTCGATTCCACCGCCCGCACACCAGGGATGCCGCCCAGAAGCTCGCGGGCCCGGGCGAGGTCCGGCGGCGCCGCCGTGACCACCTGCACCCGGGAGCGGGTCAGCTCGTGCAGGGAGCCGTCGGCCCGCACCAGGCCATCGATGAGGATCACGGCCCGCCCGCAGCTCGCCTCCACCTCCGGCAGGATGTGGGTGGACAGGATCACCGTCTTTGTCTGGCCCATGCGGCGGATCAGGTCCCGCACCTCGACGATCTGGTTGGGGTCGAGCCCGGTGGTGGGCTCGTCCAGGATCAGGATGTCCGGATCGTGGAGGATGGCCGAGGCCAGCCCGACACGCTGCCGGAACCCCTTGGACAGCTCGCCGATGGGACGGGTGAGCACGCCGCCGATGCCGCATTCCTCCACCACCTGGGCCATCCGCCGGGAGCGCAGGTCCGGCGGCAGCTCCCGCATCTCCGCCATGAAGCCCAGGAACTCCTGCACCAGCATGTCGCCGTAAAGCGGCGCGTTCTCAGGGAGGTAGCCCAGCCGCCGCTGGACCTCCAGCGGCTCGGCGATGACGTCGTGGCCGGCCACGGTGGCCCGGCCGGCGGAGGGCAGAAGGTAGCCCACCAGGATCTTCATGGCGGTGGTCTTCCCGGCCCCGTTGGGCCCCAGCAGTCCCACCACCTCCCCGGCCTGGACGGAGAAGGACACTCCCCTCAGGGCGACCGTGCCGCCATAGCTCTTGCGCAGGTCGTGGATCTCGATCACGGTGCCTCCACCGCGCGGTCCGCCGCCGCCCGGGGAGCCGCCGGCCAGGGTCACGGGGCTTGGGAGTGTCCGGGAGGGCGCCGCGCTGGGTTTGATGGTTGTGGTGTCGCGGAAGGCTTATACCCAACGCCCCCGCCGCTTGTCAATCGGTCCGCCTTCTCGACCTCCACAGCAAGGGCGGGGCGGGGGGCGCGGTACCAGGGCTTTTGACACGGCGCAACCCGTTTCTTAAAAGATCCTTGGCGCCGGCGGGAGGCGCCGGAAGCCTCCGGCCAGGCTCCCGCGGCGCGAGTTCCACGCGCCCCGGCAAGGTGCCGGGGAACGGGTGGCGTGCGCACGCCGCCGCCCGTAACCAGTCAAGCATCCACAACAGCGAGGTGATGAACATGCTGCGTCGTTTCAACCCGTTCGAAGACTTCTCGAGCATCTTCCGCGGCTTCGACAACCTCTTCCGGCAGGCCTTCGACTTCGAGGGCGCGCCGCAGGCGGCTTCCGGCCTCCTCACCAGCGGCGAGGACTCCAACCTGCCGGCCCACGTCCTGGCCGGCTCCGGCCGCTGGACCCACCCGGCGGTGGAGTCGTTCCGCCGCGGCAACCAGATCGTCCTGCGGGCCGAGCTGCCCGGTGTCGATCCCAAGGATCTGGACATGTCCGTGGTGGACAACCACCTCATCCTGCGGGGCGAGAAGCGGCAGGAGCGGCAGGAGAGCGACACGGACACCTACTTCCGGGAGATCTCCTACGGCCGCTTCGAGCGCTCCTTCACCCTGCCCCGGGGCGTGAAGCCCGAGCAGGTGAACGCCCGCTTCGAGAACGGCGTGCTGGAGGTGACCCTGCCCGCCACCGCCCTGGAGGACGCGGGCCGCAAGGTCCCCATCCAGATCGGATCCGGCGAGGGGGACCGCAAGGCGGTCAAGAGCGCCTGAGCATCCCTGCATCCCGACACGTGCCGGCCTCCCATGCGGGAGAGCCGAGGCCGGGGCTCATCCCCCGGCCATTTTTTTTGCCCGCCCCCAGGGCCTGGCGCAGCGGGTCCCTGATCCGGGCGGCGGGGATGCCCCGGCGCGGTGCTAGCCTTGCGGGGAGAATCATGGGAATCCGCATGCTTGCCATCCTCGCCGCTCTCCTGGTCCTGGCCCCTGTCGTCCTGCTCCTGGGCCTGAGCCTGGCGTCCCGGCGTCCCTCTGGCCTGGGGCCCCGGGACGGCAGACTGTCGGACTGTCCCGCCACTCCCAACTGCGTCTCGTCGTCGGCCGGCGATCCGGAGCACCGGGTCGATCCTCTCCCGTACCAGGGAGAGGCGTCCGCGGCCGTGGAGGCCATCGCGGCGGCCCTCTCCGGCGAGCCCCGGACCCGCATCGTCACCCGGGACGACGGCTACCTGCACGCGGAGGCCACCAGCCGGGTCTTCCGGTTCGTGGACGACGTGGAGTTCCTGGCGGATCCCGCTGCCGGCGTCATCCACGTGCGCTCCGCCTCGCGGGTGGGGCGCTCCGATCTGGGGGTGAACCGCCGCCGGGTGGAGCGGATCCGCCAGGCCCTCGCCCGCCGCGCCGCCGGCGCGGGCCCGGACTGAGGCCCGCGCCCATGTCCATCCTCGTGACGGGCGCCACCGGCTTCATCGGCCTGGAGGTGGTGAGGCTCCTGGCCCAGGAGGGGGATCGTCCCAGGGTTCTGGTGCGCCGGCCGGCCCGTGGCCTCCTGTTCCGGGGGCTCGACGTGGAGCCGGTGCACGGCGACCTGCGCAGCCCTGAGAGCCTGGTCCGCGCCGTGACAGGCGTGGACGCGGTGATCCACCTGGCGGCCCGGGCCACCTTCGAGGAGTACCGGCTCCTGCGCTCCACCATCGTGGACGGCTCGCTCTCCCTGGCGCAGGCCGCGGCCACCGCTGGCGCTCGCGCACTGGTGTTCGGGAGCAGCCTGTTCGTCCATGGCGACAGCCCCGGACTCATCGATACCGACACCCCCACCGACCCCCAGCTGGGCTACGGGCGCGCCAAGGTTGAGGCCGAGGAGGGGCTTGCCCGGATCGGCAGGGAGACCGGCCTGCGCGTCACCTCGATCCGGCTGCCCCACGTCTACGGCGCCAGGGATCTCTTCTTCTCGCGGGTGCCCCGTGGCCGGCTCATCGTCCCCGGCCGGCGGGACAATCTCTTCGCCCATCTCCACGTCCACGATGCCGCCCGCGTGCTGGTGGCCGCCGCACGCGGCGGGCCGGCGGGGGCCTGGCCCGTGGCGGACCATCGGGCCACCACCTGGACCGAGTTCTTCGACACGGTCCGGACCTACGACCCGGCCTTCCGCTACGTGCGACTGCCCGCCGCCGCGGCCCGGCTGGGGGCGGCCCTCCTGCGGCCGCTCCAGCGGCTGTCGGGGCAGCCCACCATCATGACCGCGGGCAGTGTGGTGGGCTGGAACCTGAATCTGGCGGTGCGGCCCGGCGTGCTCTGGAGCGATCTGGGCCTGAGTCCGCGCTATCCCACCATCGCCCAGGGGATCCCGGCGGTGCTGGACGACTGCGTCGCCTTCCGCTGGCTCCACCCTCTGGAGGATCGTCGCAGCGGACCCGCGGGATAGCTCCACCCGAGCTCCCCGCGCCGTCTTTGTGACCTAGGTCACGGAAGCCGCACGGGCCAGTTGCTAGGGTCATCCTGTCCCAGTGTCTTCAGGCTTCACTGCTCCCGGATCCACGTCCGTCCTCCGGTCCGAGGGGGAGGCGCTGAGGGGGGACAAAGGATTCCAGCCTGACTGGAGGGCGGACATTTTTTTCTTCGGCCGGCGCGGGAGGTGAATCACGAGCTGAGGTGAGGTTCGCCCACTCGCTCAGCTCGCCTCGGCCCGGTAGACCCGGTTGAGCGCCCTGCGGTCCAGGATCTCGATCCGCTTGCGTCCCAGCCGCAGGAAGCCCGACTCCTGAAACGCTGCCAGCGTGCGGCTGATCACCTCCCGCGTCGTGCCGAGCTCATCGGCCAGCATCTGGTGGGTGACGGTGAGCGGCCCGGGATGTTGCAGGAGGTGCGACGCCAGGCGCTGATCCACGCGCCGGAAGGCCACGTCGTCGATGAGCGCCATGAGGTGCGCCATCCTCTGGGAGAGGAACTCGAAGACGAAGCGGCGAAAGTCGGGCGACTGGAGAATCATCTCCAGGAACAGGGCGCGAGGCACCCCGAACACCGTCAGGTCGCTCTCGGCCGCTGCCATGGCCGGATACGGGGTCTGGCCCAGGAGGGCCACCACGGTGATGACACAGCTCTCACCCGGGTGCAGGCGGTAGAGCAGGATCTCGTGCCCATCCGGGCTGCTCTTGGTGGCGCGGATGACGCCCTCCACCAGCAGCGGGAAGTGGGTGCACGGCGTGCCCTCGTCGAAGATCTGCAGCCCGGCTGGCGCCTTGATGGACCTGGCCTCCTGCTCCAGCCGTCCCATCAGTTCGTCGGGAAGCTTGGCGAGCACCGGGTAGTGCTCCAGGATCCGTTCGCGGTCGGCCTTGTTCACCTTGGGCCCTCCTTGCTGGAAAGGCCGGGGCCGGGCCCCCGGGAGACAAGCACAGTATACCCCCGGAAGCGCGGCCGGGGATCACCGGTCCCCGCCGCGGCCGCCCTGGGAGCGCAGCACCCGGGAGAAGCACCAGATGCAGAGCCCGGTGACGAACCCCACCGACCCCAGCAGGAAGATCAGGCCCGCGGCGCTCATGGCCGGCTCCCGGCCGCGGCCGGGGCGGCCGATTCGTCCTCCGGCGGCCCGGGCTGCCGGCCGTCCAGGTCCAGCCCCGCGGCCCGCCACCGCCGCGTCCCCACGGCGGTGAGGATGAGCAGGCCCGCCATGGACGCCACGATCACCCCCCAGGCCATGAGGGCGCCCCGGTTGGGCGGGATCCCCGACGTCGGATCCCCCAGGATGGTGCGCACATACCCTGGCACGTTGGCGTAGCAGAACCCCACGAAGATGACGAGGAGGTACGCCGGCGACACGTAGCGGATGACGAAGCGGAAGATCTTGGGCACGGGGATGAGGGCTCCCCGGCGCAGCTCCTGGATGCCACGATCCACGCCGGTGATCCAGGCGAAGCAGATGAGCTGGGTGCCGGCCACCACGAAGATCATGAACGACCCCACCCAGAAGTCCAGGGTGTCCAGGGCCGCCAGACCCTGGCTGAACCAGAGAACCAAGAGATTGCCCGCCACGGCCACGGCGCTCAGGAGCAGGGTCGCCGGCCTCCGCTCCAGTCCCAGGGCCTCCTGGAAGAAGGCCAGGGTGGGCTGGAGCATGGACAGGGAGCTGGTGATGGCGGCCAGAAAGAGCATGAAGAAGAAGACGGCGCCGAAGAAGTTGCCCCAGGGCATGTGGGCGAACACCACCGGCAGGGTGTGGAACCCCAGGCTGAACGACGAGCCGGTGCTGGCCCCGGTGAGAACCGGTCCCAGGAAGACCACCGCCGCGGTGACGGTGATCAGCCCGCCCAGCGCCACCTCGAAGAACTCGTTGGTGGCCGAGGCGGTGAGCCCGGACAGGACCACGTCGTCGTCCCGCCGCATGTAGGAGGCGTAGTTGATGATGACGCCGAACCCCACCGAGAGGCTGAAGAAGATCTGGCCCGCCGCCGCCAGCCAGGTCTGGAAGTTGCCCAGGCTCTCGAAGCGCGGGTTCCACAGGAAGCCCAGCCCGTTCCAGACGCTCTGCTCCGGGAGGGCGGGATCCGGCGTGCCCAGGGTGAGGACGCGCACCAGGATGATCCCGGCGCAGACGGCCATGAGGGGCATGGCCCAGCGGCAGAAGGTCTCGATCCCCCGGGATAGGCCCCGGTGGATGAAGTACAGGTTCAGGACCGTGGTGACTCCCCAGAACACCACGCTGGCGTGCAGGCTCCCGTCCAGCATGAAGCCGTCGAACCCGCTGCCGGTGAGGGACTCGAAGAAGGCGCGGGACTGGGCCACCTGCTGGGCCGGCGCGGTGCCAGGCGTGATCCCCACCCCGCCGGTGACATAGCTCCAGGCGTATCCCAGGCACCAGGACTCGATGACCACGTAGTAGAAGTAGACCACCATGGGCACCAGCACGCCGAAGGCGCCCAGGTAGCGCGCCCCGCTGCCCCGGCCCCAGACCCCCAGGATGGCTGGCGCCGAGTGGAACCCCTTGCGCCCGCCGTGACGCCCCATGGCCCACTCGGCCCAGCCGATGGGGATGCCCAGCACGATCAGCGAGATGAAGTACGGGATCATGAAGGCCCCGCCCCCGTTCTGGGCCGCGTTCCCCGGGAACCGCAGGAAATTGCCCAGACCCACCGCCGATCCCGCCACCGCCAGGATCACACCCACCCGCGTCGCCCAGCGCTGCTGCTCTCGAGACACGTTTCAGCCCCTCCAAACCTCGGACTGCCGTCGGACTGGCCGCCAGGATCCGCGCCGGGACTCGGCCCGCGGGCACCTCGATCAGAACAGCTTCAGGATCATGATGAGCAGGAAGGAAACCGTGCCTTCGCTCAGCAAGCAGGCGGAGACGACGCCCTGGCTCTCAACGTCCGTGGGGCCGGACGGCGGCTCCGGCGGGATCTCACTGCCGGAGAGCCCCGACTGTCAATGGCCCCCCCGGTGGGATGGACCCGGCGCCCCGGGCCCCGCCTTTGCTAGGATTCCGGGGCAAGGGAGGGAATCGTGTCACGACACCATCTGCTTGCGGCCGCCCTGACGGCCGCCGCCGCACTGGGCGCCTGCGCCAAGGGTGGGCCGGGAGCCGGCACCGCACCGAGGACAGCCGCCATGGAGACGAACGTGCTACTGGCCCCCTGGACGGGCCCCTACGGCGGAGTGCCCGCCTTCCACCGCATGGACCTGGCGGCGCTCAAGCCTGCCCTGGAGACCGGCATGGCCGCCCAGCTTGCCGAGGTCGAGGCCATCGCAGCAAACCCGGCCCCGCCGGACTTCGCCAACACCATCGAGGCCATGGAAAGGGCGGGCCGCGACCTGGACCGGGTCTTCACCTACTGGGGGATCTGGAGCTCCAACATGTCCACCCCTGAGTTCCGGGCCATCCAGCAGGAGATGGCGCCGGCTCTCTCCGAGTTCCGCTCCCGCATCACCCAGAACGAGGCGCTCTTCGCCCGCATCAGGGCGGTGCACGACGGCCCGGAGATGGCCTCCCTGCGCCCCGACCAGCAGCGCCTGGTCTGGCTCGTCTACGAAGGCTTTGCCCGCAACGGCGCCACCCTGGAGGGCGCCGCCAGGGAGCGCCACGCCGCCATCAACAAGCGGCTGGCGGAGCTGCACACCCGCTTCGCCAACAACGTGCTGGCCGACGAGGAGAATTACGTCCTCTTTCTGACCAAGGATCAGATGGGCGGGCTGCCCGAGTCGCTGGTCCAGTCGGCGGCGGCGGCGGCGGCCGAGCGCGGGCGGGAGGGGGAGTACGCCTTCACCAACACCCGCTCCTCCATGGACCCCTTCCTCACCTTCTCCCACCAGCGGGACCTGAGGGAGAAGGTATGGCGCACGTATTACTCCCGCGGTGACAACGGCGACGAGAACGACAACAACGCCATCATCAGCGAGATCCTCAAGCTGCGCCACGAGCGCGTCCGCCTGCTGGGCTACGACAGCTACGCCGCCTGGCGGCTGGAGGACCGCATGGCCAAGACCCCCCAGCGGGCCTTTGACCTCCTGGAAGCGGTCTGGCCGGCGGCCCTGGCCCGGGTGGCCGAGGAGGTGGCCGACATGCAGGCCATCGCCGATGCCGAGGGGGCGGGGATCACCATCGAGCCCTGGGACTACCGCTACTACGCCGAGAAGGTGCGCAAGGCCAAGTACGACCTGGACAGCGACGAGGTCAAGCAGTACCTGCAGCTGGACCGGCTGCGCGAGGCCATGTTCTACGTGGCCGGGGAGTTGTTTGGCTTCCGCTTCAGGCCGGTGCCCGAGGGGTCGGTCCCGGTCTTCCACCCCGACGTGAAGGTGTGGGAGGTGACCGATGGCGCCTCCGGCCGCCACGTGGGGCTGTGGTACCTGGACCCTTACGCCCGGCCGGGCAAGCGCTCGGGGGCCTGGGCAACCTCGTACCGGAGCCATGAGACCTTCGACGGCAAGCTCACCGTGCTGGCCTCCAACAACTCCAACTTCATCAAGGGGGCTCCCGGGCAGCCGGTGCTCATCTCCTGGAGCGACGCCGAGACCCTGTTCCACGAGTTCGGCCACGCCCTGCACTATCTCTCCTCCAATGTCGCCTACCCCACCCTCAATGGCGGCGTCAGGGACTACACCGAGTTCCAGTCCCAGCTTCTGGAGCGCTGGCTCCTCACCGAGCCGGTCATCCAGAAGTATCTGGTGCACCACAAGACGGGCCAGCCCATCCCGGCCGGCCTGGTGGCCAAGATCAAGAAGGCAGCCACCTTCAACCAGGGGTTCGAGACCACCGAGTACCTGGCCTCGGCCATCCTGGACCTCAGGTACCACACCACCGATCCCACGGGCATCGACCCGGACGCCTTCGAGCGCGAGGTGCTGGACAGCCTGGGGATGCCCCGGGAGATCGTCATGCGCCACCGGAGCCCCCACTTCGGGCACATCTTCTCCGGCGAGGGGTACTCGGCAGGCTACTACGGCTACATGTGGGCCGACGTGCTGACCTCCGACGCCGCCGAGGCGTTCCAGGAGGCCCCCGGCGGCTTCTACGACCCGGCGCTGGCCCGCAAGCTGGTGGACAACCTGTTCGCGGTGCGCAACGCGGTGGACCCGGCCGACGCCTACCGAGCGTTCCGGGGCCGGGACGCGCGCATCGACGCCCTCATGCGGGACCGGGGGTTCCCTGTCCCCGAGGGCGCCGACAAGGCGCGGGCCACGCTGGACTGACCTGGCCCGGCCCGGCCTGAAACTACCCGGGCCGGGCTGCGTATAGAAGAAGACCGGGTCCCGTCCGGGGCCCGGTCGCCCATCCCCTCGGATTTCAACGCCTTTGCCACGAGATGAGGTGAGGTCATGCACAAGCCGTCCGCCTGGAAGATGAGGGTCACCGCCCTCCTGATGTTCCTCGTCGCCGCCGGCCTGGTGGCCCCGGTTCCGGCCATTGCGGCCAAGGATTCCGGCCTGCCACCCCTGCTGGACCGGGATCTGTTCTTCGGCGACCCGGAGATCGCCGGAGCCCAGATCTCCCCTGACGGCAAGTTCATCTCCTTCATCAAGCCCCTGGACGGGGTCCGGAACATCTGGGTGAAGAAGACCAGGGAACCCTTCGCCGCCGCACGGCCTCTCACCGCCGACACCAAGCGCCCCATCCCGGCCTACTTCTGGAGCCGGGACAGCCGCTACATCCTCTTCGTGCAGGACGACGACGGCGACGAGAACTACAACATCCACGCCGTGGACCCGGCGGCGGAGCCCGCGCAGGGGAAGAAGGTCCCGGCGTCCCGGGAGCTCACGGCCATGGAGAAGGTCCGCGCGGCCATCTACGCCGTGCCCAGGAAGGATCCGGGCACCATCTACATCGGGCTCAACGACCGGGACGCCGCCTGGCACGACCTCTACCGCCTGGACCTGGCCACCGGCCAGCGGACCCTCATGCGGGAGAACACCGAGCGCATCGCCTCCTGGTTCTTCGACAATGACGGCAAGCTGCGCCTGGCCCTGCGCATCGCCGACAATGGCGACACCGAGATCCTCCGGGTGGACGAGGAGGGGTTCACCAAGGTCTACTCGTGCGACGTGTTCGAGTCGTGCGGGCCGGTCCGCTTCCACAAGGACAACAAGCGCTTCTACATGGAGACCAACAAGGGCGAGGGGGTCGATCTCACCCGGCTGGTGCTCTTCGATCCGGCCACCGGCAAGGAGGAGCTGGTGGAGTCGGATCCCGAGGGGCGCGTGGACTTTGGCAACGCCATCTTCTCCGAGGTCACCGAAGAGCTGGTGGGGACCACCTACAACGATGATGGCCAGCGGATCTACTGGCGCGACAAGGCGTTCGAGAAGGACTACAACTGGCTGAAGGACAAGCTCCCGGGCATGGAGATCCGCCCGGGATCGTCCACCGCCGACGAGCGCCTGTGGCTCATCGTCGCCTCCAGCGACGTGGAGCCCGGCGAGCGGCACCTGTTCGACCGGAAGAAGAAGAAGCTCACCCTGCAGTACCGCATCTTCGAGGATCTCCCCCGCAAGCACCTGGCTCGGATGGAGCCCATCCGGTACAAGTCCTCCGACGGCCTGGAGGTCCCCGCCTACCTGACCCTCCCCAAGGGCGTGCCGGCCAAGAACCTGCCGCTGATGATCTTCCCTCACGGCGGCCCCTGGGCCCGGGACGGCTGGGGGTACGACCCCCTGGCCCAGTTCCTGGCCAACCGGGGCTACGCGGTGCTGCAGCCCAACTTCCGCGGCTCCACCGGTTACGGCAAGGCGTTTCTGAACGCCGGCAACAACGAGTGGGGCCAGAAGATGCAGGACGATCTCACCTGGGGCGTCAAGCACCTGGTGAGCCAGGGGATCGCCGATCCCAAGCGGGTGGGGATCATGGGCGGCTCCTACGGCGGCTACGCCACCCTGGCCGGGGTGGCCTTCACCCCCGACGTCTACGCCGCGGCGGTGTCCATCGTCGGCCCGTCCAATCTCATCACCCTGCTGGACAGCATCCCACCCTACTGGGAGTCCATCCGCAAGATGTTCCACGTGCGCATGGGAGACCCCACCACGCCCGAGGGGAAGGCCCAGCTGGAGCGCCAGTCGCCCCTCAACTCGGCGAACAAGATCAAGACGCCGCTGCTGGTGGTCCAGGGCGCCAACGACCCCCGGGTCAAGCAGGCCGAGTCGGATCAGATCGTCGTGGCCCTCAGGGAGCGCAAGTTCCCGGTGGAGTACCTGGTGGCCGACAACGAGGGCCACGGGTTCTCCCACCCGGTCAACAACCTGGCCATGTTCGCCACCGCCGAGAAGTTCCTGGCCAAGCACCTGGGCGGCCGCGCCCAGGAGGGCGTGAGCGAGGAGGTGGCCCAGCGCCTGGCCGAGCTCACCGTGGACGTGAGCACGGTGACGCTGGCCGAGAAGGTGGACGCCTCCTCGGTGGGTGTGCCCAAGGCCACCTCCGGGCTGGTGGAGCGGGCCAGCAGCTACAAGGCGGTCATCGAGGCCGGGGGCCAGACCATCAACCTGACCATGGAGCGGGAGATCCGGGCCGATGACGCCGGCTGGGTGATCACCGAGAGCATGCAGACCCCCATGGGCAACGCCCAGGACCAGGCCACCCTGGCCAGGGATACCCTCGTCCTGCTGAGCCGCCAGGTGAAGCAGGGCCCTGTGACCATCGACGTGGCCTTCAAGGACAACAAGGCCAGCGGCACCATGGTCATGAACGACAACTCACGGCCCATCGACGTGGCCCTGGGTGGCGCCGTCTTCGCCGACGGGCCCGGCGCCTCCGAGGTCCTGGCCGCGCTGCCCCTCGAGAAGGGGTACACGGCCACCTACCGCAACTTCGATCTCCAGGCCCAGAAGGAGAAGCTGAAGAAGCTGGAGGTGGTGGGGCTGGAGACGGTCACCGTGGAGGCCGGGACCTTCGAAGCCTGGCGGGTGGACATCTCCTCGGCCGAGGGCGACCCGGACAAGGCGTCGTTCTGGATCGACAAGGAGACCCGGCGCGTGGTGAAGGCCACGGCGGTCCTGCCCCAGATGGGCGGCGCCGTGCTCACCAGCGAGCTGGTCTCCACCCGGGCGAGCAAGTAGGTCAAGCCAGAAATCTTTTCCGGGAGGGAGGCGGCCATTCCACGGCCTCCCTCCCGGGCCCTTCCCTTCACGCGGCCGGCGCGCCACCACGGCCGCCATCTACTCCCCCAACCTCTGATAGAGCGCGCGTTGCCATCGCGCCGCCGAGGACACATATTGGGGCGGGAGCCTCATCACCTGTGTCCCAGGGGGCGGAGCCATGCGCAACTTCAACCTGAACGGCTACCTGGAGGCCATGCTGGGCGTCTCCGAGCGGGTGTCGGACCTCAACTTCTCGGTGGGGCGGCCGCCCCAGATCGAGCTGGACGGGGAGCTGCAGCCGGTCCCCTTCGCCGGTCTCGGCGCCCTCTCTCCCTACCAGACCGAGCAGATCGCCATGCACATCCTGCAGGGGAACAAGGACTCCTTGCAGTGCCTCATCCAGACCGGCTCGGTGGACTGCTCCTACGCCATCCCCGGCAAGAGCCGGTTCCGGGTGAACATCTTCCAGCAGCGCGGCACCCACGCCATCGTCCTGCGGGTCATCAACACCGAGATCCCCACCGTGGAGCAGCTCGGCCTCCCTCCCGAGGTCAACCGCGTCGCCGACCTCAAGAACGGGATCGTCCTGGTCACCGGCCCCACCGGGTCCGGGAAGTCCACCACCCTGGCCGCCATCATTGACAAGATCAACCGGGACAAGGCGTACCACGTGGTCACCATCGAGGATCCCATCGAGTACATGCACATCCACAAGCGGGCCACCATCAACCAGCGCGAGGTGGGCTCCGACACCCGCTCCTTCGGCCTGGCCCTGCGGGCGGCCCTGCGCCAGGCGCCCAAGGTGATCCTCATCGGCGAGATGCGCGACGTGGAGACCATCGAGACCGCCCTGGAGGCCGCCGAGACCGGACACCTGGTGCTGTCCACCCTGCACACCATCGACGCCGCCAAGACCATCGACCGGATCATCGGCGTCTTCCCCAAGGACCAGGAGCCGCAGATCCGCAACCGGCTGGCCCAGTCGTTCCGCTACATCATCTCCCAGCGGCTGATCCCCAGGGTGGGCGGAGGACGGGTCGCCGCCCTGGAGATCCTCAAGTCCTCGGTCCGGACCCGGGAGTACATCACCAAGGGCGAGGGGGAGGGTAAGAGCCTGGTGGACGCCATGGTGGATGGCAGCGACGACGGCATGCAGGAGTTCGATGGCGTCCTGGAGGCCATGGTGGGCCAGGGGACCGTCACGCTGGACACCGCCCTCCTCTACGCCACCAACGCCAACAACCTCCGGCTCAGGCTCTCGGACGCCGTGCGGGCCAGGGAGCAGGCCCCCGACGCCGTCATCGACCTCGCCTCCGAGCAGGACAGCATGGAGATCGAGCGGTGACCATCCTGACCATCCCGTGCCCCCACTGCGCCCACGCCTCCCGGGTGTCGGCGGAGAAGCTGCCCGACCGCCCGGTGGCCTTCGCCTGTCCCCGCTGCAAGAAAAAGGTCGTGGCCGACAAGCGCAAGCTCTCGGGCTCCCCTCAGGCCGCCCCCCCGGCGCCGGGCCCAGGAGCCCCGGGCCGCGCCGCCGGACCGATGGGCGGGGCCACGGCCTCGCCGCCCTCTCCCCTGGCCGTGCCTCCCTCGGTCCAGACCGACCGGCGTTTCCTGCGCCTGCCCCACGATGCCGTCTTCCCCTCGGGGATCATCGTGGGGGAGGACGAGGCCACCATCGAGGAGGTGCAGAAGGCCCTGCGCCCCCACCGGTGCGAGCTGGAGAGGATCGACTCGGCCGCGCAGGCGCGCCAGACCATCCTCAATGAGCAGCCCGACCTCTGCATCTTCGTGGGCGGTGCG
>JBFGDW010000035.1:0-17003 GCA_041580435.1 Candidatus Polarisedimenticolia bacterium
GCCGGGATGCCAGCCGCTCATCGCTCCACCACCACCTCGCCGACGCCGACCGCCAGGTCCAGCAGCACAGTGGGCTCGGACTCCTCGTCGCGGAGGCGGGGATGCCCTACATGGGGGCCAGCGCCGGGTCCAACGTGGCCTGCCCCACCATCAAGACCACCAACGACATGCCCATCGTCCAGCCCCCATCGTTCGTGGCCCTCGGCCTGGTCCCGTTCAACATCAACGCCCACTACCTGGACCCGGACCCGGATTCGACCCACCAGGGAGAGACGCGGGAGACGCGCATCCGGGAGTTCCACGAGGAGAACGACCCGCCGGTGATCGGGCTGCGGGAGGGGGGGATGCTGGAGATCAGGGACGGGCGGATGCGCCTGCGGGGCACCGCCGGCGCCCGGATCTTCCACCAGGGGGCCACTCCCAGGGAGGCCGCTCCCGGGGACGACCTGAGCGATCTCCTGGCCCCCGGGACCCGGAAGGCGGCTGCGGGCCCGTCCCAGGGAGGCCGGTGAGCACCGCCCGCGCGCCCCGTCTGGCGCTGGACGAGATCGTCGATCCCCTCGCCGGGCTTCCCCTGGCGACGCCGTCGCCTCCCGGCTGGGCCCGGACCGCGCTGGCCGATCCCGCGGCCCTCCTGGTGGATCACGCCCACTGCGAGCTCAAGGCGGCCAGCGCCTGCCTCGGCCTGCTGGCCCGGTACCCGCAGCGGGAGGAGCTGACCGGTCCACTGACGGCGCTGGCCCAGGAGGAGCTCCGCCACTTCCGGCAGGTGGTGGACCTGCTGCCCCTGGCCGGCGCGCACCTCGGTCCCGCCGCCCCGGACCGCTACGTCCGTCACCTGCGCCGCAGCTTCTGCAGCCAGGGTCGAGGCGTGGGCGCGCTGGGGGATCACCTGCTGGTGTCCGCCTTCATCGAGGCCCGCTCCTGCGAGCGCTTTCGCCTGCTGGCCAGGGCCCTCGCCCCGGAGCGCTCCCCGGGGGCGGCGCTGCCGCCCGCCCTGGTCCGGCGCCTGGGCGGCTTCTACCGGCGCCTGGCCGGGGCCGAGGCGCGCCACTGGCGGACCTTCGTGGACCTGGCGCGTGGCCTCCTGCCGGCGGCGGAGGTGGAGCGGCGGCTGGCCGAGATCGCGCCCATGGAGGCCGCCATCGTGGCCCAATTGCCCGCAGGACCCCGCATTCACTAGCGCTGGCGGCCACCCCTTGACAGCCCCAGCGGGGCGCCGTAATATTCGAACGATCGTTCGAACAGCCTCCAATCCCCCCGATGGGAGGCTCCATGAACGCCACCGCACGCGCCTGGAAGCTGGAGGCGCCCGGCCGGCCACTCCGCCGGCATGAAGCAGCCGTGCCTCGCCCGGGCCCGGACGAGGCCCTCCTGGCCGTGAGCGGCTGCGGGGTCTGCCACACCGACCTCGGCTTCCTCCACGAGGGGATCCCCACCCGCCACCCCCTGCCCCTGACCCTGGGCCACGAGATCGCCGCCACGGTGCTGGAGGCCGGCCGCGACGCCGTCCTGGACGACGGCCGTTCCCTGACTCCCGGCCAGGAGGTCATCGTCCCGGCCGTTCTCCCCTGCGGCGACTGCCCGCGCTGCCGGGCCGGGCGTGAGAACATCTGCGCGGCGCAGAAGATGCCGGGCAACGACCTGGATGGCGGTTTCGCCAGCCACGTGTGCGTGCCGGCCCGTTCCCTGGTCCCGGTGACGGGGCGACCTTCTGGCCTGAACCTGGCTCACCTGGCCGTGGTGGCCGACGCGGTCACCACGCCGTACCAGGCGCTGCTCCGCGCCCGCGTGGCAGAAGGGGATCACGTCGTCCTCATCGGCGCCGGGGGCATCGGCATCTTCGCCGTCCAGATCGCCTCCCACCTGGGCGCCCAGGTCCTGGCCGTGGACACCCGGGCGGCCCGGGTGGCCCGCGCCCTGGAGCACGGAGCCGTGGCGGGAGTCGCCCTGGACGGCATGGGCCTCAAGGATGCTCGCGCGGCCATCCGCGCCTGCGCCGGGGAGGAGCACTGGCCCCGGGACGGCTGGAAGGTGTTCGAGATGTCGGGCACGCCGGCGGGCCAGCAGCTTGCCTTCTCCCTCCTCGGCCCCTGCTCCACCCTGGCCGTGGTGGGGTATACACCACGCCGCGTCGAGGTCCCCCTGAGCCACCTCATGGCGTTCGATGCCGACGCCTTCGGCAGCTGGGGCTGTCCTCCCCGGCATTACCCCGCCGTCCTGGATCTGGTGCGGGACGGCCGCATCCGGCTCGAGCCGTTCGTGTCGTTCCACCCCCTCGATGACGTCAACGAGGTGATCCAGCAGGTGCGCGCCGGAAGTCTCGACACCCGGGCGGTCCTCGTCCCCGATCCCAAGGAGGTGCAAGGATGACCACACACCCCTCTCCCCCGCTCTACGATCACAACCTGGTGCCAGCCGCGTCGGGACGGGTGCGCGTGGAGGAGCGGCCGGTCCTGCTCCCTGGTGGCGAACCCGCCCCGGGCCTGCACAACGTCTGGATCTGGCTGGACAACCCGGACCAGCTCAACTCCTACACCACGGAGATGGTCAAGGACGTCATCCTGGCGTTCCGCCGTGCCTCGGTGGACCGCGCCGCCGTGGCCGTGGTCTTCACCGCCGCAGGGACGCGGGCCTTCTGCACCGGCGGCAACACCCGGGAGTATGCCGAGTACTACGCCGGCCGGCCCCACGAGTACCGGCAGTACATGCGGCTGTTCAACGACATGGTTTCAGCCATCCTGAGCTGCGACAAGCCGGTCATCAACCGGGTCAACGGCATGCGCCTGGCCGGCGGCCAGGAGATCGGCATGGCCTGCGACTTCTCGGTGGCCTCGGACCTGGCGGTCTTCGGACAGGCGGGACCCAAGCACGGCTCGGCTCCCGACGGCGGCAGCACCGACTTCCTCCCCCTGTTCGTGGGGATCGAGCGGGCCATGCAGAGCTGCACCCTGTGCGAGACCTGGAGCGCCCACCAGGCCTACCGTCACGGGCTGCTCACCGGCCTGGCTCCGGTCCTGCGGGTCGACGGGACGTGGCACCCCAATCCCCTGGTGATCACCGACCGCGCCGTGGACGAGTGGGGCCGGCCCTGCCTGGGTGAGCCCAGGACCGGCGCGGCGCTGGCGGAGGGGCGGACACTGCTGGAGCGCGGGACGCCGGATCTGGCCCGTGTGGACGAGGCCGTGGAAGGGCTCGCCACCAAGCTCCTCATGACCATGCCCGACTGCCTCACCAAGACGGTGGAGTCGCTCCGCAAGCACAAGCTGGCCCACTGGGACCGGAACCGGGAGACCAACCGGGCCTGGCTCGCCCTCAACATGGCCACCGAGGCGCGCGCGGGATTCCGGGCGTTCAACGAGGGGCCCCGTGGCCGCCGGGAGGTGGACTTCGTGGAGCTCCGGCGGCGGCTCGCCCGCGGCCAGGGCTGGGACCAGGACCTGGTGGACGCCATCCAGCCCCGCCCTCCTGCAGGCGCCAAGGCGGCCTCGTGAGGCCTCGGCCGTGAGCGGCGGACAGGGGCGACAGGCTGGCCGGGTGGCGCTGGTCACCGGGGCGGCCCGGGGGATCGGCCAGGCGGTGGCGGCGCGCCTCGCCACCGAGGGCGCCGTGGTGGTGCTGGCCGACCGGCGCCCCGCAGGGGAGGCTGCAGCGGCCATCCAGGCCGGCCTGCCCCCGGGCGAGGCCGCGTCCCGGGTCCATGCCGTCGAGCTGGATGTGACCGACGCCCGCCAGGTGGAGCAGGTGGTGGGGCTCATCGAGGAGCAGCACGGCCGCCTGGACGTCCTGGTGAACAACGCCGGGATCCTGCGGGACGGCTGGCTCCAGAAGCTCACCGACGAGGACTGGGGCGCAGTGCTGGCCACCAACCTCACCGGCGCCTTCCACTGCTGCCGGGCGGCGGCTCCGGGGATGCGGCGCCGGGAGTACGGGCGCATCGTCAACGTCTCCAGCCGCTCGTGGCTGGGCAACCCGGGGCAGGCCAACTACTCGGCCTCCAAGGCCGGGCTGGTGGGCCTCACCCGGGCTCTGGCCCTGGAGCTGGCACCATCCGGGGTCACCGTCAACGCCGTGGCGCCCGGCCTCATCGACACCCCCATGACCCGGGCCCTGGAGGCTGGGGTCCGACAGCGCCTCCTGGAGGCCCAGCCGGGCGGGCGCATGGGGACGCCCGGGGAGGTGGCGGCGGCGGTGGCCTTCCTGGCCGCGCCCGAGGCCAGCTTCGTCACCGGACAGGTCCTGGGCGTCTGCGGCGGAAAGGGGATCGGCATGGGAGGTGTGGCGTGAGCCCCCGGACCCAGGGAGTGACCTACGAGGAAAAGCACGTGGAGGTCCTGAAGGCGGCGGCGGCGCTGTTCGCCCACCGCGATTTCCACAAGACCTCCGTCCGGGATCTGGCCCGGGCCACGCGGCGCAGCCTGTCCGGCCTCTACTACTACTTCGCCAGCAAGGAGGAGCTTCTCTACCAGATCCAGCACCACTGCTACGCCACGCTGCTGGAGTCGGTGGAGACGGCCCTGGCGGGCCTGTCCACTCCACACGAGAAGCTGCTCACGTTCATCAGTCATCACGTGGGCTACTTCCGCCGCCACATGGATGAGATGAAGGTCCTGGCCCACGAGGATCTCACCCTGGGCGGCGAGTACGGCCAGAAGATCCTGGAGCTGAAGCGGCGCTACTCCCAGGTCCTTGTGGACATCATACGGGCTTACGCTGCACGGGAGGGCCGGGAGCGGGAGCTCCCCTCCCCCGAGATGGGGGCCTTCATTCTCTTCGGCATGATGAACTGGCTCTACACCTGGCCCAAGCGTCTGCGGAGCCGGCCGCCCGAGGAGGTGGCCGAGGCCATCGCCCAGATCTTCCTGTGCGGGTATCCCGGCTGCACCGCCTCGGACCAGGCCACGCTGCGCGACCAGATCCAGTGCTCGGGGCAGCGCTTCTGGAAGACAGCTGGCTCCGGCCACGAGGGGGGGACATGAACCCCGACCCCGTCCTGGAGGGCCACATCGAGGAGCTGGTGGGCCGCTGCCGGGGCCTGCACGAGGACACCGGCCTGCAGGCGGTGGCGCAGTGGAAGGCGACCCGCGATCTGGGCGTGGCCGTGGGAACGCTCCCCATCTACGTGCCGCCCGAGATCATCCATGCCGCCGGGGCCCTGCCGGTGGGCCTGGTGGGCGGGGGCGACCAGCTGGACGTGGTCCGTGGCGACGCCTACTTCCAGTCCTACATCTGCCATCTGCCCCGGAGCATGGTGGAGCTGGGGCTGACCCGGCGCCTGGCCGGCCTGGATGGGGTGATCTTCCCGGCCATCTGCGATGTCATCCGCAATCTCTCCGGGGTGTGGACCCTCCTCTTCCCGGAGCAGAAGGTCTGGTTCCTGGACCTGCCCCAGAACTTCCATGACGCCGTGGGCGGTGCCTTCTACGCCGACCAGCTCCGGGAGCTGGCCCAGGACCTGGGCGACCTCACGGGACGCGGCTACCATCCCGACGCCCTGCGCCGGTCCCTGTCCCTGTACGACGAAAACCGGCGCCTGGTGCGCATCCTCCACCGGGCGCGCAGGCGTCGCCCCGAGCGTATCCCCACCTACGAGGCGTACCTGGTGCAGCGGGCCGGCCACCTGCTGCCGGTGGAAGAGCACAACGATCTCCTGCGCCGCTACCTGCGCCTGGCTCTTGCCCGGCGCCGGCCCGCGCTGGACAACGCGCGCATCGTCATCCTGGGTGCCTTCTGCGAGCAGCCCCCGCTGGCCCTGATTCGCTCCCTGGAGCTGGCGGGCTGCTTCATCGTCGATGACGACATGCTCCTGGGCAACCGCCTCCTGGAGCGCCGTCTGGACGGGCCCGGCGATCCGCTCCTGCGCCTGGCCCGGGCCTACCTCTCCCCTGACCGGACCTGCGCCTCCATCTACGACGCCGGCCAGCGCCGCACGGGCGCGCTGCTAGAGCGGGTGCGCCGGCTGCGCGCCGACGGTGTGGTGTTCGCCGCCCCCAGCTTCTGCGATCCGGCCCTCCTGGACCGACCTGTGTACCAGAAGGCCCTGGAGCAGGCCGGCGTCCCGTACACGGCCCTCAAGTACGCGGAGAACACCCGCCAGCTTGGCTCCTTCCGGGAGCAGGTGGGGACCTTCGCCGAGTCCATCCGGCTATGGGGCGACGCTCCGGCCCCCGATCCTCCCAGGAGGTCCCCATGACCGCTCCTCCCCGGCCCCTTCCCTCCGCGCCGGCCCCGGCCGACAAGGACCCCAGCATGCGGCTCCAGAAGCGCATGCTGGCGAGCTACTTCCAGGAGCTGGCCCGGGCCCCGGAGCAGGGCCGCAAGGTGGTCTACACCTTCGTGCCCGGCAACCTGACCGAGCTCATCCGCTCCTTCGGCCTGATTCCCGTCTACCCCGAGATCAACGCCCTGCAGAATGGCATGCGCCGGCGCAGCGACGAGCTCATCGCCGAGGCCGAGCGGTTCGGCCACAGCGAGGACGTCTGCACGTACGTGAAGTGCGACGTGGGGATGATGCTCAAGGGGAACGTGGGTCCCACCGGCCTTCCCCTGCCTCCTCCCGATCTCCTGCTCCTGAGCTACACCGGGTGCTTCGTGTTCATGAAGTGGTTCGAGAACCTGGCGGCCCACTACGGCTGCCCGGCAGTGATGCTCCACGTTCCCTACCAGGCCCAAGGGGAGATCACGCCCGCCATGCGCGCCTATGTCACGCGCCAGATCCGCGACGAGGTCATTCCGGCGCTGGAGCAGGTCTCGGGCATCGCCTACCAGGAGGACCGGCTGCGGAGCATGCTGGCCCTGAGCGCCCGCGCCGAGGAGGGGCTCGTGCAGGCCCTGGGCTCCGCCCGTCAGCGTCCAAGTCCCATCGACGCCTACTTCGGCGGTGTGTACTACGTGGGCCCCATCTTCACGGCCTTCCGGGGCACGCAGGACTGCGTCGACTACTACGACCATCTCAACGCGGAGATCGACGCGCGCATCGCCCACCATCAAGGGCCCATGACCCCGGAGGGGCCGCTGCAGCGCGAGCGCTACCGCCTGGTGGTGGAGGGCCCGCCCAACTGGACCAGCTTCCGCGAGTTCTGGAAGCTGTTCTACGACCAGGACGCCGTGGTGGTGGCCTCCACCTACACCAAGGTCGGGGGCCTCTATGACCGCGGCTTCCGCCACGATCCAGAGCGGCCCCTGGAGAGCCTGGCCGAATACTGCCTGGGTTGCTACACCAACCTGGGCCTGCCCGAGCGGACCTCCCTCCTGGCACGCTACATCGAGGAGTTCTCCGCCGACGGGTTCCTGATCCACTCGGTCAAGAGCTGCAACTCCTTCTCGGCAGGCCAGCTCCTCATCCTGCGGGAGCTGGAGCGCCGCACCGGCCGCCCCGGCGGATTCATCGAATCGGATCTTGTGGACTCCCGGTACTTCTCGGCCGCCAACATCAAGAACCGCCTGGAGAGCTACCTGCAGATGATCGAGCAGACGCGCGGGTCGGGGAGCCCTTCGTGAGCCTGTTCCTGGGCATCGACCTGGGCTCCACCACCACCAAGGCGGTGCTCATGGACGCCGACGAGCGCATCCTGGGCCGCGGCATCACCAACACCCGCAGCGACTATCACGTGGCCACCTCCGTGGCCGAGAACGAGGCCCGCATCAGTGCCCGGTTCACCCTCATGCGCCGCCAGATGATCCGGGACGGACTGGACCACGCCCTGGAGCGCCGCCTGGAGGACCACTTCGGTCTGGCCGCCTTCCGCTACCGCCTGGAGCGCCTTCGCCGCCTGGCCCTGGAGGAGGCCGCCGCCCACCCCAGGGCCGGCCGCCTGCTGCCCGCCCTGGAGCGGATCTTCAACTGCATGCTGGCGGACCTGGCCGGCGACCCGGATGCGCCGGGCCGGCTGCGGCGCTCCTTCTTCCGGGACCTTGCCGGGTCAGCCTTCATGACCCTGGCCGAGGCCGAGGCCCCCACCACAGGCATCGACTTCGAGGACCTCATGGCGGTCTTCGACATCGTCATCCTCCGGGAGGAGAACTCGGTGCTGGACCTGCCCTTCGCCCCCACCCTGCAGGCCGCCCCGGCCCTCGCCCAGGCGGAGGCGTCCATCCGCTCCCGCCTGGAGCGTGCCGTCGCCGCCGCCGACGCGGCGGACCTGGCGTCTGCGAACATGGTGGGAACCGGCTACGGACGCCAGCGGCTCCCCTTCCGCAAGGACCAGATCCGGAGCGAGATCCTCTGCCACGGCCTGGGGGCGCACTTCTTCTTCCCGGCCACGCGCACCGTGCTGGACATCGGTGGCCAGGACACCAAGGCGATCCAGGTCAACAAGGACGGAGTGGCCACCAACTTCCAGATGAATGACCGCTGCGCCGCAGGGTGCGGACGGTACCTGGGCTATATCGCCGACGAGCTGGGAGTGTCCCTGGACGAGCTGGGACCCATGGCCCTGGAGGCGGAGCGAACCGTCCCTGTCTCCTCCACCTGCACCGTCTTCGCCGGCGCCGAGCTGCGCGAGCGGCTGGAGCTGGGCGAGCGGCGCGCCGACATCCTGGCGGGCCTCCACCGGGCCATCGTGCTGCGGGCCGTGTCCATCCTGGCGCGCTCGGGTGGCATCGAGGAGGAGTTCACCTTTACCGGGGGCGTCGCACGCAACCCGGCCGTGGTCCATGCCCTGCGCGAGCTGGTGGCGGAGAACTACGGGGATCGAACCCTCAACATCCATCCCGATTCCATCTACACCGGCGCCGTGGGCGCGGCCCTCTACGCCCGGCGGGATCGGCCCGCACCCCATCGCCTCGAGGAGGCCGCCCTATGACCATCACGGCTGGCGTGGATGTGGGAGCCGGCGCCGTGAAGTGCGCCCTGATCCAATTTGGAGGCGCGGCCCCGCGCCCGCTGGCCCTGGTGTCCGAGCGCTTCCGCAAGCGGGACATGCGCGGTGTGGTGGAGGGCTGCTACCAGCGCGCGCTGGAGAAGGCCGGCGTCGGGCCAGAATCCATTGACTACGTGGCCTCAACCGGCGCCGGGAACCTGGTGGATTTCCGCCGGGGCCACTTCTACGGCATGACCACCCACGCCCGGGGCGCGCTGTTCCTGGATCCCGACGCGCGGACCGTCCTGGACATGGGCGCCCTCCACGCCCGGGCCATCCGCATGGACGCCCGCTCACGCGTCCTCAGCTACAAGATGACCGCCCAGTGCGCGTCGGGCTCGGGGCAGTTCATCGAGAACATCGCACGCTACCTGGGCGTCCCCCTCTCCCAGGTGGGCGATCTGTCCCTGGCCTCCCGGGAGCCCGAGACCCCTTCGGGCATCTGCGCCGTGCTGGCCGAGACCGACGTCATCAACATGGTGAGCCGGGGCGTCCCCGCTGCCGACATCCTCAAGGGGATCCACCTGTCGGTGGCCCAGAGGCTCGCACGGCTCCTGGCCGCGGTGAGGGCCGTCTCGCCGGTGCTCCTCACCGGCGGGCTGGCCCGGGACCGGGGGCTGGTGGCTGCCATTGGCGAGAAGGCCGCCGAGGCCGGCCTCGACCTGGATCTCCGCGTGCACCCCGACTCGCCCATGGCCGGAGCCCTGGGCGCGGCCCTGTGGGCCGAGTGGCGCCTGCGCAGGCTGGCGGCATGAAGACCATCATCGAGCCGTTCCGCATCAAGTCGGTTGAGCCTCTGCGCATGACCACGCCCGCCCAGCGTCGGACCATCCTGGACCGGGCCGGCTGGAATCTGTTCCGCATCCCCGCCGAGGAGATCCTCATCGACCTGCTCACCGATTCCGGCACCGGCGCCATGTCCTCGGATCAGTGGGGCGGGATCATGCGGGGCGACGAGTCGTACGCCGGCGCCCGTTCGTGGTTTCGCTTCGAGGCACGGGTGCGGGAGCTCACCGGCTTTGCCCACATCATCCCCACCCATCAGGGGCGCGCCGCCGAGCGCATCCTCTTCAGCTGCATGGGCGTGGCGGGACGCACGGTCATCAGCAACACCCACTTCGACACGACCCGGGCCAACGTGGAGGCCCTGGGGGGGAGGGCCCTGGACCTGCCCATCCCGGCGGCGGCCCACCCGGAGCACGAGGCCCCCTTCAAGGGCGACATGGACCTGGAATCCTTGGGCCGTGAGCTGGCCCGCCCCGATGCCCGGGTGGCCTGCGTGATCCTCACGGTGACCAACAACACAGGCGGTGGCCAGCCGGTCTCCCTGGCCAACATCCGTGGAGCCAGCAGGCTGTGCCGCCAGCGCGGCGTGCCCTTCTACCTGGATGCCTGCCGCTTCGCCGAGAACGCCTACTTCATCAAGCTGCGGGAGGCAGGGCAGGGGGAACGGAGCGTGGAGGCCATCGCCCGGGAGATGTTCTCCCTGGCCGATGGCGCCACCTTCAGCGCCAAGAAGGATGGGCTGGCCAACATCGGGGGCTTCCTGGCCTCCAACGACGACCGGCTGGCGCGGCAGGAGGAAGAGCTCCTCATCCTGACCGAGGGGTTCCCCACCTACGGCGGCCTGGCCGGCCGGGACCTGGAAGCCATCGCCATCGGCCTCTCGGAGGTGGTCCAGGAGGACTACCTGCGCTACCGCCTGGCCTCGGTGCGGTACCTGGGGGAAGGGTTGCTGGCTGCGGGCATCCCCATCGTCCGTCCGCCGGGCGGACACGCCGTCTACGTGGACGCCGGTGCGTTCCTCCCCCACATCCCGGCCCGGCAGCTCCCCGGGCAGGCCCTGGGCTGCGCCCTCTTCCAGGAAGGGGGGATCCGGGGCGTGGAGATCGGGACCCTGATGTTCGGCGGCAAGGATCCGGGGACGGGACGGGCCCGGCAGGCGACGCTGGAGCTCCTGCGGCTGGCCATCCCGCGCCGGGTCTACACCCAGAGCCACATGGACTACGTGGTGGAGGTGGCGGGGCAGCTCGCCCGGCGCAAGGACGACCTGCGCGGGCTGCGCATCCTGGAGGAGGCCGCCCATCTCCGGCACTTCACGGCGCGACTGGCGCCGATTTGACAGGCAGGGAGGCGGCATGAGCGACACTGGAACCCACACCATCACCGGCTCGCGGGGGCTAACGGGCTGGTCGTCCCGCCTGGCGCGGTGGAGCCTCGCCATCATCCTGTTCGAGGCCGCCACCGGCCTCCTCATCACCTTCGGCCCGTTCCACCCGGCCGTGCAGTGGAGCCTGCTGGTGCACACCCTGGTGGGGGCCCTGACGCTGCCGCCCCTGGCCTGGTACGCCTGGATACACTGGCTCGATTACAAGCACTACCGCATGTCCCACATCGTCCTGCTGGGGTACGTGGCCGTGGCGGCGCTGGTGGTCTGCCTCGCCTCCGGCATCGTGCTGACCTGGGACGGGCTCCTGGGTGTGCGCACCACCTACCTCTGGCGGCAGGTACACCTCTTCTCCACCCTGGCGCTGCTGGCGGCGGGCCTGCCCCACATGCTCCTCCTGCTGCCGCGGCTGATGCGGAGGGGGGGGTGGCGGCCGGCCCTGGGGGCCCTGGGCCTGAGCGCCGGGGTCACCGTGGTGGGCCTGATCCTCGCCGGGCTGATGGCCTGGGTCTACCCGGGCGCCCGCTATGTCAACGCATTCCCCGAGGACTACAGCTACCTCTACGGCGAGGAGAGCCCCTTCGCCCCCAGCCTCGCCCGCACCGACACCGGCGGCGCGTTCGATGCCGAGTCCCTGGCCGGCTCCGAGTCATGCGGCACCTCAGGCTGCCACCAGGAGATCCTGGCCGAGTGGAAGCCCAGCGCCCACCGCTATGCCGCCATGGACAGCCTGTTCCAGGGGATCCAGGAGGTCATGGCCAAGCAGAACGGCCCCGAGTCCACGCGCTACTGTGGCGGCTGCCACGACCCCATCTCCCTGTTCTCGGGCACCAAGAACCTCTTCGTGAAAGATCTCACCGGGCTGCACGGCTACCAGGAAGGGGTCTCGTGCCTGTCGTGCCACGCCATCCGAGAGACGGACCTCCAGGGAAACGCCAACTATGTCATCACCCAGCCCCGTGAGTACCTCTGGCAATGGAGCTCCCAGGGGGTGCGCCGGGTAGCGCGGGATTTCCTGATCCGGACCTACCCCGACCAGCATGCCGGCCTGAGCAAGAGCATGTACAAGACCCCTGAGTACTGCGCCGCCTGCCACAAGCAGTTCATCGATCAGGAGGTCAACAAGGTCGGGTGGGTGCAGCTCCAGAACCAGTATGACAACTGGGCGGCCAGCCACTGGAATGTCAAGGGGGACCCCACGCGCACCGTGGAATGCCGGGAGTGCCACATGCCGCTGGTGGACTCCACCGATCCTGCGTCGGGAGACGCGGCCGATTACAACAGGAGCCCGTCGGACGGCAAGCACCGCAGCCACCGCTTCCTGGCCTCCAACGCCCTCATGCCCCGGCTGCTGGAGCTGGAGGGGTGGGAGAAGCAGGTGGAGCTCACCGAGGCCTGGATGCAAGGGCGCATCGCCATCCCTGAGATCCAGGAGAAGTGGGCGGAGGGGCCCATCGTCCACCTGGGCCTGGAGCTGCCCGAGCAGATCGGCCCGGGCGAGAGGCTCCCGGTGCGCGTCGTCTTCACCTCCAACAAGGTGGGCCACGACTTCCCCACCGGCCCCCTGGACATCATCCAGAGCTGGCTGGAGTTGGAGGTGACCGATGAGGCCGGCAACGTCATCTACACCAGCGGCCGGCGCGATGAGAAGCACTTCATCGAGCAGGGGTCTTTCCTGTTCAAGGCCGAGCCGGTGGACCAGTATGGCAACCTCATCGACCGGCACAACCTCTGGGAGATGGTGGGGATCCGTTACCGGCGCGCCCTCTTCCCGGGCTACTCGGACACGGTGCAGTTCCTGGTGGACTGCCCTGGAACCATGCTGCCGCCCGACGTGCTGGCCGCAGCGCGGGAGGCGGCCGCCGGCGGCGGGACCGAGCCCCCGGTCGCACCGGGATCTCCGGCGGAGGTCCAGCTGGAGGCACCGCCGTCTCCGGGCCGCTACACCGTCACCGCCATCCTCCAGTACCGCAAGGTGGACCAGTTCCTGCTGAACTTCCTGCTGGGCGAGGACTCGGGGATCACGGCCCCGGTGGTGGAGATCGCCCGGGCGGTGGGAACGGTGGAGGTGAGATCGCGGTGAGTGCGCGCCCGGGGTTGCCGGGGCGCCGGCGCCGGCGCCTGCTCTGGACCATGGCCCTTCTTCTGGCGGGCGGGGTGGCAGCGACGGCCGTGGGCGGATGGCTGTGGCTGTCCCGCGACGGCGACAAGCGGTTGCCCGGGGAGGTACCGGAGGAGATCACCAGCCGCCTGTCCCGTGACCTGCCGGCCGGCGCGCCCGAGCCCCGGCTCACCGACGTGACCGCCGCCTCCGGCCTGGGAGGATTCCGGAACTTCGCCGGCGCCCGCTCCTCCCAGCTTCCCGAGGACATGGGGCCCGGCGCCGCCTGGGGGGACTTCGACAACGACGGCGACGAGGATCTCTTCCTGGTGGCAGCCGGCGGATCCCTGGATCTGCCCGCCGGACAGCGGGCCGCCAGCCGCCTGTTCGAGAACCTCGGCGATGGGACGTTCAGCGAGGTGGCGGACTTCCCGGACATCCGCATCCTGGGGATGGCGGCGGCCTGGGCCGACGTGGACGGCGACGGCGACGAGGACCTGGCGGTGAGCGGCCACAACGCCCTGCTCCTGCTGCGCAATGACGGCGGGCGCCTGCGCCTGGATCCCGGCTTCCCCTCGCCGCCCGGGTTCTGGGCGGGCCTGGCCTGGGGCGACGCCGACGGCGACGGCGACCTCGACCTGTACGTCTGCGGCTACGTGGACTACCAGGAGCCGGAAGGGGCGCGGCAGGGGGCGAGCCGCCAGTACGGGCAGAGCGTCCCGTACACTCTCAACCCAGCCTCCTACCCGCCGCTGCCCAATCTCCTGCTGCGCAATGACGGCGCAGGCCGCTTCGCCGACGCCGCCGCCGAGCTGGGCATCGCCAATCCGGAGGGCAGAAGCCTGCAGGCTGTCTGGCACGACTTCGACCAGGACGGGCGCCTGGACCTCTACGTGGCCAACGACATCTCCGACAATGCCCTCTTCCGGAGCACCGGCGCCGGGTTCGAGGACATTTCCCACGCCGCCTGGGTCGCCGACTACCGGGGCGCCATGGGCCTGGCAGTGGGCGACTACGACGGGGACGGCGATGATGACCTGTTCGTCACGCACTGGGTCGCCCAGGAGAACGCCCTGTACTCCTCCCTGCTGGCCGACGGCGCCGGGGCCGGCGCCGGGCTGAGGTTCATGGACCTGGCCGACCGGGAAGGGCTAGGACAGATCGCCCTGCCCTTGGTGGGATGGGGCGCCGAGTTCGCCGACCTGGACGGGGATGGCTGGCTGGACCTGCCGGTGGCCAACGGCAGCACCTTCGAGACCGACCAGACCCCGCGCCGCCTGCGTCCCATGCGCTCCTTCCTGTTCTGGCGGGAGCCAGGCGGCGGGTTTCATGACCTGGCCGCCGGCGCACCGGCGCTGGCGCGGCCCGCGGCGAGCCGCGGGCTGGCGGTGGCCGACTACGACGCCGATGGCGACCTGGACCTGCTGCTCACGGATCACGGCGAAGGGGTCCGGCTGCTGCGCAACGACATGCAGGCAGGTCGCTGGCTCAAGCTGCGGCTGCACGGGGCGCCGGCAGGCCGCGGCGAGGGAGCGGTGGTCCTGGCCCAGGTGGCCGGCCGCATCCTGCGTCGCTCCATCAGCCCCGCCTCCTATCTGTCCCAGAGCACCCGGGAGGTGCACATCGGGCTCGGTGAGTCGCTCCAGGCCGACGGGGTCGTGGTGCGCTGGCCGGGGGGCGAGGAGCAGGAGGTGGGACCTCTGGCGGCGGGCGGCACGTACGGCGTGCGCCGCGGCCGGCCAGGGGCCGCGCTGCTGTCCCGGCAGCCCCCGACCCGGGATGAGGTGGCCGCCTTCTGGCGCCTCCAGCGCGCCGCCATGGAGGCGGTGAAGGTGGCGGGAGACTGCGCCGGCGCCATCCCACTCTTTGAGCAGGCTCTGGCCCTGGATCCCGTCCACGAGGACTCCCTCTACTATCTCTCCCAGTGCCTGGCGGATCAGGGGCGGACGGAGGAGGCCCTGGAGCGCCTGGGAGCGCTCATCCGGGTCAACCCCCAGAGTCACCGGGCCCACCGCCAGTGGGCCTTCCTGCGCGCCTCGGGGGATGCCGGCCCGCAGGCACTCCAGGACGCCACCGCCGCCCTGGAGCGCGCGGTGGCCATCAACCCCGAGGAGACCGGGGCGCTGGAGCTCCTGGGCGAGATCGACCTCATGCGCGGTGATCTGGCCGCCGCCGAGCGGCACCTGGCCCTGGCCTGCCAGACCAACCCCCAGGCCGCCAAGGCCTTCTTCCTCCGGGGCTACGTGGCGTGGATGAGGGGAAACACCGAGGCGGCCCGAGCCCACCTGCAGGCCGCGTCGCCGGCAAGGCCGCAGCGCGAGAGGCTGCCCGAGGGGGCCACGGGCGAGGGGGATGTGCAGCGCCGCATGCACCAGGACCCGGGCGTGTTGCGAGAGGGGTGGCGGGACTGGGACGGCGCCAGCGAGGACCTGGAGGCGGCCTTCGCCCCGCTGGCCCGCCGCCTGGGCGCACCCCTCCCGCCGGAAGACCGGATGCAGTAGACTAGTCTTGCCAAGCGGCAGGACCCGTCGGGCGGCGTATCCTCCTTCCGGGACCTATATTCACCCCGCGACCGGTCCCGGAGGCATATCGGTGCAGTCCAGCCCTGTCCAACCGCGCGAGTTCAACTGGCCGGTGGCCCTGTTCATCGTGGGGTACCACGCGGCCCTGCTCCTGGGCCTCCCCTTCTACCTGGTGCTGTCCCCGCCCAGCGCCGGGCTCGTGGTCACTTCGGTGCTCCTGCTGTTTCTCACTGAGATCGGCATCGGCGCCTCCTACCACCGCTTCTACGCCCACCGCAGCTACACCGCCGCCCGGCCCGCCGAGGCGGGCCTCCTGGCCCTGGCCACCCTGGCCATCCAGGGGAGCGCCCTGCAGTGGTCCTTCGAGCACCGGCTGCACCACTCCCACGTGGACACCGACGAGGACCCCTACAGCATCAAGAAGGGGTTCTGGTACGCCCACATGCTCTGGATGTTCGAGAAGGGGCGCCCCGTGGACCTGTCCCGGGTCCCCGACCTGGCCGCCAACCCGCTGGTCATGTTCCAGCACCGTTACTACGGCCTGCTCTGCTTTGGCGGGAACGCCGCGCTCTGCCTGCTCCTGGGCTGGCTCCACGCCGACCTGCTGGGGGCCTTCGTCCTGGCCTGGTGGACCCGGCTCCTGGTGTCCCACCACCTCACCTGGTTCGTGAACTCCCTGGCCCACACCTGGGGAGAGCAGACCTACTCCCGGGAGCAGTCGGCGGTGGACAACTACATCCTGGCCTTCCTCACGGTGGGGGAGGGGTACCACAACTACCATCACACCTTCGCCGCCGACTACCGCAACGGGCACCGCTGGTACCACTTCGATCCCACCAAGTGGACCATCTGGGCCCTGAGCAAGCTGGGCCAGACCTGGGACCTGCGCCGCTACAGCCGCTACAAGGTCCGCCGCCGCCTGCTGCAGGAGGACAAGAAGCTGCTCCTGGAAGCCCTGGCCCACCGGGCCCACCGGCGCAAGGCCAGCCTGGAGCGGCGCATCCACCGGGTGGCCGGCCGCGCCCAGGAGAAGCTGGCCCGCCTCACCGCCTTCGCCGACGAGCTGAACCAGCTCCGCCAGGCGCGCGCCGCCCGGGGCGAGGTCCGGGCCGCGCGCCGGCAGCTCCGGGTGCTGGAGGGGAAGCTCCGCAGGGACTTCCGGGTCTGGACGCGCCTCTGCTCCCTGGTCCTGACCGCCGCCCCGGCGGCCGCGGCCTGAGCCCCCTCCCCTGGCGGGGCGCTCGCTGCTGGCTTGCCGCACTCCGCCGCCCCGTGCTAACTTGAAGCCCTCACGCCGGAGGCGCAACCGCCTCCGGCGTTTCTCTATCTCCCCTTCCCCTCCTGGAGCCTGA
>JBFGDW010000036.1:0-16903 GCA_041580435.1 Candidatus Polarisedimenticolia bacterium
AACCGGTGCAGCGGCACAGGATGCCCGACAGGGCCTCCCGGATGCGCTCCCGGTCCGGGGCGGGGTCGCGCTCCAGCAGCGCCCGTGCGGTGACCAGGATCCCGGGGGTGCAGTAGCCGCACTGGGCGGCGCCCAGGTCGGCGAAGGCCTCCTGGAGCGGGTGCAGCCGGCCGTCGGCCGCCAGGCCCTCCACCGTCGTCACCTTCCGGCCGGCGCATTCCAGCCCCAGGACCAGGCAGGAGAGCACCGGCTCACCGTCCAGCAGGACGGCGCAGGCGCCGCATTCTCCAAGCTCGCAGCCGTGCTTGGTGCCGGTGAGCCCCAGGTCCTCGCGCAGGACCTCCAGCAGCGTCTTGTAGGGCTCGAAGGCGACCTCGCCGGACTCGCCATTGACGGTCAGCTCCAGGTGGATCTTCTTCATGCGTCCTCGCTCCGGCGCAATCCTGCCACAAGATAGCGCGCCAGGTCCTCCGCCACCTCCGAGGCAGTGCGCGGCCCCCGGGGGTCGAACCAGCGCACGGTCCAGTTGAGGGCGCCCAGCATGGCCCGGGTCACCAGGCCGGCGTCGCAGGCGCGGAACTCGCCGCTCCGGATCCCGGCCGCCACCAGGCGGCGCAGCCCGCGCTCGTACCGGTCCCGCTTGGCCACGATGCGGGCGCGCAGGTCGGGGGCCAGGCCCTCCACCTCCAGATGGGCGGCGGTCCCCTCCAGGTCGTCCAGGATGCAGCTGGCGTGGGCGACCAGCACCCGGGCCAGGCGCTCGCCGTGGTCGCCACCGGCGGCGCCGGCCCGGCGCAGGGCCGCCAGCATGGCATCCAGGGCGCGGTCCTGGCAGAAGTAGAGGATCTCGTGCTTGCCCTCGAAGTAGTGGTACAGGTTGCCAGGGGAGAGGTCGGCCTCGGCGGCGATCTCCCGCATTCCCGCCTCGGCGAATCCCCGCTGGCGGAAGATCCGCCCGGCTGCCCTCAGGATCTCCAGGCGCCGGGCGTCAAGGCGCCGGCGCATGCGCACGGCGCCGCCGGCCCTGCCTCTCGAACCATCGTTCAAGGTTTGAACCATCGTTCAATGATGCCCCGGCGCCCAGGCGGGTGTCAAGGGGCCGGTGCTAGCCTCATCGGGTCATGAGCGGTGGGGTGTCAGCGCCCGGTGGAGGGCGTGGTGCTGTCCCCGTCCTCCTGGCCCTGGCTCTGACCGCCTGCCAGGGCACGGGGAGCGAGCGGGAGGCAGCCCCCTCGGCCCTGGCAGATGCGGGGCGCACGGGGGAGATCCTGGCACCGGACGGCATCCCCATCGCCTACCGGGTCGCCGGTCGCGGCGCGCCGGCCCTGGTGCTCATCCACGGCTGGATGTGTGACGGCAGCTACTGGGACGGCCAGTTGGAGGGGCTTGCCAGGGATCGCCTCGTGGTCGTCCTGGATCTGCCTGGCCACGGCGGCTCGGGGCAAGGGCGTCGCGATTTCTCCATGGCTGCCTTCGGCGCCGACGTGGCCGCCGTGGCCGACGCGCTGGACCTGCAGGATCTCATCCTGGCCGGCCACTCCATGGGCGGGAACGTCATGCTGGAGGCGGCAGCCCTGCTGCCGGGCAGGGTGCGCGGCCTTATCGCGGTGGACACCTTCCACGACGTGGAGGAGGTCATCTCACCAGAGGACGTGGAGGCGGTCCTGGCGCCCCTGCGCCAGGACTTCGCCAGCGGCACCTCCGCCTTCGTGCGCCGCTACCTGCTCCATCCCGACATCGATCCCGACCTGGGGGGCTGGATCGCCGCCGACATGGCCTCCGGTCCGCCCCGGGTGGGACTGAGCGCCCTGGCCCATGGCCTGGCCCACCGGCAGTCCGTGGCCCTGGATCGCCTGGACCTGCCGGTGGTCTGCGTCAACGGCGACCAGTATCCGACCCGCGTGGAGGCCGGGCTGCGGCATGCCCCGTCGTTCCAGGTCATCCTGATGCCCGGCGTCGGCCACTTCCCCATGCTGGAGCGCCCGGCCGAGTTCCTGGGAAGGCTCCAGGAGGCGGTGGAGCGCCTCGCCGGCGGCTGATGCCGCCGCAGTGCCTTTGCATCACGGGCTTCATGCGCTAATATTGAATCCTTGCGGCGTCGCCCCCACACGGCGCCGGCCGATGGTGGAGGTCCTGCCGCATGTCGTTCCTGTCCCAGACCCTGCCCGTGGCCCTGGCGGTGCTCCTGGCGCTCTCGCTGGCGCTGGTCCTGTCGCGCAGCGTGCTGCACCTGCTCTTTGGCGCCCTCAGGCGCCTGGCGGCCACGCGGACGCTGGACGCCCAGGCGGACTGAGCCCCGTGCCGGGCGTCCTGGCCGCCCCAGTGGCCCATTCGGGCGCCCCTCAGCCCCGCCGCTGCCGGAAGTAGTCCCGGAGGAGCTCCCGGCACGGTCCGACCAAGACCCCCGGCGTGACGTCGAGGCGGTGGTTCAGAGCGTGCCGGTCGGCCAGCTCCCCCGCCAGGGCCGCCGCCCCCAGCCTGGGGTCCGGAGCCCCGTACACCAGGCGGGCCACCCGCGCGTGCACCATGGCCCCCACGCACATGAGACAGGGCTCCAGGGTGGCATAGAGAACCGTCCCGGTCAGTCTGTAGTTGCCGGCGGCGGCCCCGGCCTCCCGCAGGGCCACCATCTCCGCATGGGCGGTGGGGTCATGGCTGGAGATGGGCCGGTTGAAGCCGCGGCCCAGGACCGATCCCTCCCGGATCACCACCGCACCCACTGGCACCTCGCCGGCCGCCGCGCCCTGGCGGGCCAGGTCGAGGGCCAGCTCCATGTACCGGACGTCCTCGCCGGACGGTTCGCGGCCCGGGCCCATGCTCAGAAGCTTGCCACGAGGCGGAGGGCGCCCACCAGGGCATCCCGCGCCGAGGGCTCGGCGTCCGGGTGGTGGACGTACTGGAGATCGGGCTGCAGGGCCAGGCCGGGGCGCAGGGCGAGGCGGTAGGTGAGCTCCCACGCTGTCTCCACCTGGCGCCGTCCCGGGCTGGCGGCCAGGAAGGGGCCGGACAGGCGTGCCCGGGCCACGCCCACGGACAGGGTGTCGTCGGGCCGCCCCTTCCACGGCCCGTGGAGCACCACGCCCGCGCCCAGGTAGCCCTTCAGCTGGTTGCGATCGGCCCGGCTCGTCCCCGCCTGGGCGAACAGCCCCCACGCCCTGCCGTCGCGTCCCAGCGGGAACTGGCGCTCGGCGATGAGGTAGCCGCCGCGGTTGCTGCCGCGCTCGTTCCCCACCGGGTCACGGAACTCCCGGTCCAGGTGCCAGCCCCCCACGGCCAGCTTGAACGAGCCGGGACCCGGTCCCGGCCGCGCCGTGCCCACCTCCAGGGCCGCCACATGGCCATCGCCGGCGCCCGCCGTCTCCAGCCGGGAGAGGGGGTGGATGGCGTTGGCGGGCACGCTCTCGTAGATCCCGGCCTTCAGGAAGAGCGCGCTGGCGGGCTCGAGATGGACGGTGAGGGCCGGTGACGTGAGCGGATAGGTGGGCACCTGTCCCTGCAGGATCTCGGGGTGGATGCCAAACGACGAGTTGAGCAGCACGCCGGCCAGGGGGAGCACGTTGAACTCGGAGTTGTAGTCCTGCCAGCCGGCCCGGGCCCGCCAGCGGCCGTCGCGCCCTCCGTGCTCGTAGAACCCCTCGTACACCCGGATGGCGTCGTCGGCCTCGACGTTGTCGGTCACCTGCAGGTCGCCGACGAAGGTGGAGGGATCCCGTCCCGCGGTCCCCTGCACATGGAGCACGAAGCGGCCTCCCGGCCAGAGGCCAGCCTCGCTGGTGTCCAGCTCGGCCTGCAGGTCCACCAGCCCCAGGCCGCCGGAGCCCAGGTGCCGGCCGCCGGCACGGGCCGCCACGGCGTCCAGGGTGACGACCGGGCGCAGGGTCAGCCCGCGGCGGCCCAGTGCCTGCCGCCACGCAGGATCACCCAGGAGGCAGTCAGGGCAGGCGGCCTGTGCGCCTGTGGGGGAGCCCAGGAGGAGCCACAGCGCCAGGAGCAGGCCCAGGAGCGGCCGGCAGGGTCTGGTACGCCCACGAGGATTCGAACCTCGGACCTTCTGATTCGTAGTCAGACGCTCTATCCAGCTGAGCTATGGGCGCACGAGGGAGCGCGGTGGGCTCCGTCCAGGGAGGCGTCATGTTAGGGGAAAACGCCGCCTTCTGTAAAGGTCCCCGGTGACGAAATCGTGGTTGGCCGAGACCGGCGCGCCCCCCATATTCAACCCTGGCATACCAAAAACGCCAAAAGGCGAGAAAGGGCCGCTTTCGCGGCCGGGACGTGGTCACGCGCCCCTGAGCACCGGTGCGGTGGCGCGGGCGTGCGGCGTCACCCGCGACGGCGTCCTGCACTGGATCCACGCCGGCAAGCTGCGCGCGTTTCGCACGCCCGGAGGGCACTTCCGCGTCCGGCCCGAGGACCTGACGGCGTTCCTTCGGGAGAGCGGACGGCGCCACCAGCCCCTCACGGCTGCCGGGTCGGGCCCGGCGCGCATCCTGGTTGTGGACGACGAGGGGGAGATCCGGGACATGCTCCGGGAGCTGCTGGAGGACGCCGGCTACGAGGTGGCGGTGGCCGGGGCGGCGGATGCAGCCCTGGATGCCATCGCCCGGCGCGTGCCCGACCTGGTCATCACCGACCTGGCCATGCCCGGCGAGAACGGCGCCGATCTCACCCGGCGCCTGCGCCACGACCCGCACCTGGCCAGCCTGCCGGTCATCGCGGTGACCGGGGCCCTGGACGAGGACCGCCTGGAGGAGATCTACGCGGCGGGAGCCGACCTGCTCATCTGCAAGCCGTTTCTGCCGGCCCACGTCCTGGGCGAGGTGCGCCGCCTCCTGGAGGCGACCCGCCAGACGCCGGACGGAGCTGGGGGTGCCCCGTGAACCCCCACGCCCAGGCGGCGCAGGCCATGGAGAAGCTGGCTCGTGAGGTGGCCGAGGCGGTTCCGGTGGACGCCCTGACCCTGGGAGTGCTGGACGCAACCCAGGAGAAGCTCCTCATCTGCGACCTGGCGGGCGACCCGGATCGGCGGGGGCGGCTGGTGCGGACCCTCTCCTGCCGGGAGGAGCCGTTCGCCACCGTCTCCCGTGAGGGGTGCGGGCGCCTCGTGCCGCTGCCGGCCAGGGGGGCCGGGAAGCCACCGGCCATGCCCTGGGATGTGCCGGTCACCTCGGCGGCCATCCTCCCGGTCATGATCTTCGGGCGCCTGGTGGGGACCCTGAACCTGGGGCGCGGGAACGGCGAGCCGCTGGGCGAGGCCGATCTGGCCCGGGTCGGCAGCCTGGTGGCCTCGCGTCTGGACCTGCTGTCCGAGCTCATCCTCCACCTCAAGATCGAGCTGTCCGAGGCCACCACCCGCCGCAGCTACGAGCAGCTCATCGCCTTCTCCCGGGTGGGCAGCCTCATCGTGCAGGAGAAGGACCTGGATCGGATCTGCAACCTCTTCATGCAGGCCCTACGGGAGCACTCGGTCTTCCGGCGCGGCATCCTCACGCTCCTGGACGACGACCTCAAGGGCTACAAGTGGTTCTTCTTCGGCATGAGCGACGAGGAGATCGAGTACTTCCACTCCCACTCCACCAACAAGATGACCCGGGAGCAGCGGGCCACCATCTTCCAGGAGAAGTTCCGGGTCGGGAATTCCTACTACCTGCCGGCCCACTCCGAGTGGGACTACACCGGCGTGCGCAGCCGGAAGTCCAAGGGGGAGATGCTGGACTGGCACCCCGACGACTTCCTGTTCATCCCGCTGTACGGCTCCCACAAGCGCCTGGTGGGCATCGTCTCGGTGGACGACCCCTCCGACGGCCGCGCTCCCACCGCCGAGACCCTCTCCTCATTGGAGCTGTTCGCCAACCAGGTGGCCCACGGCATCGAGGAAAAGAAGCTGGACCAGGAGGTGAAGAAGTCCACTCGCAAGTACAAGACGCTGGTGGAGACCATGAACGACGGCCTGGTGGTCATGGATCTGGCCGAGCGCATCACGCTGGTCAACCCGACCCTGTCCCGCCTGCTGGGCTACCGGGTGGAGGAGCTCATCGGCTCCTCCCTCTACACCTTCCTGTCCGAGGAGAGCCGGGCCGTGGTCATGTCCAAGAAGGACGAGCGGCGCCTGGGGATCAAGTCCCGGTACGAGGTGGAGCTGGTGAGCAAGGAGGGGGTGCGCATACCGGTGCTCATGTCCGGCGCACCCCTCTACGAGGCCAACCGGCTGGTGGGCTCCTTCGCCGTGGCCTCGGACCTGAGGGAGCAGAAAAAGGCCGAGACCGAGTTCCGGAAGATGCACCGGGAGATCGTCGAGGCCAACAAGAAGCTCCAGGAGTCCATGGAGAAGGTCAAGACCACCCAGGAGCAGCTGGTTCAGGCCGAGAAGCTGTCGGCCATCGGCGAGCTGGTGTCGGGGGTGGCCCACGAGCTCAATAACCCCCTCACGGGCGTTCTGGGCTACGCCCAGATCCTCATGGGCAAGCGGGAGGCCGAACCACTCAGGAAGCAGATCCAGACCATCTACAGCGAGGCGGTGCGGTGCCAGAAGATCGTCCAGAACCTTTTGACCTTCGCCCGCAAGCACAAGCCTGAAAAGCGGCATGTGGACATCAACGAGATCATCGAGGCGACCCTCGAGCTGCGCATGTACCAGCTCCGCGTGGATAACGTGGCGGTGGAGAAGCGCCTGGACCCGCAGCTACCGCGCACCATGGCCGACTACCACCAGATGCAGCAGGTCTTCATCAACATCATCAACAACGCCCACCAGGCCATGCTGGAGCACCGTGGCAGCGGGCGGCTCCTCATCACCAGCGAGGCCCGGGGGAGCAGCATCCTGGTGACCTTCCAGGACGACGGCCCCGGCATCCCTGCCGAACGGATTGGCCGCATCTTCGATCCCTTCTTCACCACCAAGGAGGTGGGCAAGGGAACCGGCCTGGGGCTGTCCCTGTCCTACGGCATCATGCGCGAGCACGGCGGGTCCATCACGGTGCAGAACGCGGCCGAGGGCGATGGGGCAGTCTTCCGGCTGGAGCTCCCCATCCGGGAGGAGGGGAAGGCTCCCGCGCCGGAGCCGGTCCGTCTGCGCCCACCGCGCCGCCCCACCGGCAAGCGCATCCTCGTGGTGGACGACGAGCGCTCGGTCCTGCAGCTCCTGTCGGACCTGCTGTCGTCACGGGGCCACCAGGTGGAGGTGGCCGAGGACGGGCGCACCGCCCTGGAGCGCATCCAGTCCGGGGGCATCGACCTGGTCATCACCGACGTGAAGATGCCCGTCATGGGCGGCCAGGAGCTCTATGAGGGGATCCGGCGCATCGCCCCGGATCTCAGCCACCGGGTCATCTTCGCCACCGGGGACACGGTGAGCGAGGACGCCCGGGCCTTCCTCCAGGCCACCCGCAACCGGGTCATCAGCAAGCCGTTCCACCTGGAGGAGATGGAGCAGGTGATCGCATCGCTGTTCGACGGCTCAGGACCGCCCGACGGATCCGGGGAGGCCCCGGCTTGACGCAGGCCCGCCAGGGGTGGCTAAATGTACGGAAGTCTTGACGATAGAGCCCCGCAGGGGCTCCCACTTGCGTCGCGAAGGGGGGCGGAGACCTCGTGATCCACTGGCCCTGGCAGCACCCCGGCCGCAGCCCGGCCGCGACCTGGCCCGCCGCGGCCCTGCTGGCAGTCTTGCTGGGCCTGGCTCCCTCCGCCGCGCAGGGACAGGCACCCGCCGCCGGCGAGGGGGACGGCGAGCCTCCGTCCTTCATCATCGGCAAGGAGGACGTGCTGCGGATCTCCGTCTTCGGCGAGGAGAGCCTGTCGGCCGACAAGGTCCCCGTGCGGCCGGACGGTAAGATCTCGGTGCCCCTGCTGGGCGATGTTCTGGCAGCGGGCAAGACCCCCGAGGAGCTGGGCTCCGAGCTGTCGGAGCGCTTCAAGGCCCACGTCCGCGCCCCGGTGGTCACGGTCATGGTGACCGAGATCAACAGCTTCAAGGTGTTCCTTCTGGGGAGCATCCGCAGCCCGGGAGAGTACAAGCTGGGGCGGGCCACCAACCTGCTGCAGGCGCTGTCTCTGGCCGGCGGCTTCGCCGATTTCGCCAACACCAAGCGGATCTTGCTGTTCCGCAACGAGGACGGCACGCAGCGCCGCATGGAGCTCAACTACGAGAAGATCATCTCGGGCCAGAACCTGGATATGAACCTCATGCTCAAGCCCGGGGACACCATTGTCGTGCCCTAGATCAGCGGGATGGCTCGGACTCCTGGTGGCGCTCTGGCCCGGCGGCCCGGCCCTGGCCCAGTCGGCGGGGACCGGGGGATCGGCGCCCGGGGAGTCACGGGACCTGAGCTTCCAGGCGGTCCTGAACTCCTCCCTGAACCACCGGGAGTCCACGACCCTGGCGCCGGGCAGCAGCTCGTCCCAGTCTGGACGGGCCATGCTGGGGCTGAGCTGGAGCCTGGTGGGTTCCCGGACCAGCCTGGTGGCCTCCCTCAACCCCTACTACGAGCGCTTTCTCAGCAACGACGGGTTCGCCTCCTACGGCGGGTCGGCCGGCCTGGGTATGAGCCGGCGCGTCTCGCCCCGGTACGGCTGGAACCTCTCCGGCACCCTGTCGGCCGCACCGGACCAGGACGTCCCGGCTCCGGTCACCTCCGAGGATCCGGCGGTTCCCACCGTCCAGGTCCTGGTGCCTCGCAACGGCTTCGTGGCGGGCTCCATGCAGGTCGGCAACGCCGTCAGCCTGTCGGAGCGCGCGTCCCTCAACGTGGGGACCAACGCCTCGGTGAGCCGCTTCCGGGTCTACGACGCCGGCGAGGAGGGGCAGGGGGCCACCTCGGACCTGGTGGACGCCCGCAGCCTGGGCCTGACCGTGGGCGCGTCCCTGCAGACCTCCCAGCGCTCCTCCTGGTCGGGCAGTCTGTCGGCGAGCCAGTTCTCCCTGGGGAACGCGCCGGCCGGCGGCAGTCGCGACGGGCGCACCCAGGCCGCCCTGGGCGGGTCGTACTCAAGGACCCTGGGCCCGCGCTCCCAGCTCAGCATCGGCACCGGGATGTCCACCATCGAGACCGGCGGCGGCACCTCGGTGAGCACCCCCACACTGAACGTGGGCTGGGGCCTGTCGGGGGAGCGGCTGAGCACCCGCTTCAACCTGAGCCGGAGCCAGGGGATCTTCCCGGCCAGCGACGACGCCGTGGATTCCACCCAGCTGGCCGCCAGCCTGGCTCTGGAGCCGTGGCGCCGGGCCTCCCTGAGCCTGGGCGCCGGCTACGGGCTGTCCCGGGCGGCGGGCAACAGCGGCGGGGGAGACTCGCGCACCCGGAACCTCAATGCCAGTTTCCGGCTGTTCCGCAGGGTCCTGGGCTGGTCCGTCAGCCTCAATCACGCCCGGCAGTCCTCCGACGCCGAGTTCGGCCGCAGCCTGGAGTTCACCAACGTGGCCACCACCCTCATCTGGCGTCTGGCCGGCGCGGGAGGGCGGCCGTGAAGATCCGCCGTCGCGAGATCAACTACCCCATGGCGCTCTGGCGCCGCCGCTGGTGGATCGTCCCCTTCGTGCTGCTGGGGCTGGTGGTGTCCCTGGTCCTCTTCGCCCGCCTGCCGCGGATCTACCGCACCCAGGCCACGGTGATCCTCATTCCCCAGACCATCAGCAAGACCATCTACGACGGGTTCTGGCGCTTCCCCGGCGGCCGCCTCAAGGGGATCCAGGAGATCGTCACCAGCACCAAGCTGCTGGAGGCGGCGGCCCGGGAGCTGGGCATGGAGACTCCCACCGACCAGGAGCTGCGTAAGATCGTGGCAGGGTTCCAGGTCAAGGAGGTCGACCCCGAGACGTTCCTCTTCGTGAAGGTTGGCCCGGACCCGCAGGAGATCGCCCGCCGCGTCAACGCCGTGGCCCGGGCGTTCGTGGAGGAGAGCCGCCAGCGCAAGATCGAGGGGACCGAGGTCTCCTCCGAGTTCCTCCAGGACGAGATCGCCCGCCTCAAGCGGGAGCTGCGCGAGCTCAAGGAGAGGCTGGCCCTCTACCAGGCCGAGCACAAGGGCGAGCTCCCCTCCGACCGCGAGGCCCACCGGGCCGAGCAGGCGTTCCTGCGCACGCGCATCTCCGAGCTGGACGCCCGGGTGGAATCCAAGCGCAAGGACCTGCAGGAGCGCCAGAATCTCATTGGAGGGCCGGCTGCCGCGGCCGGGGACGACAAGGGTGGGGGACCGCCCGTCCCGGAGGACCCGCGCCTGCAGACGGTGGCGAGCCTGCGCAAGGAACTGGCCACCGCCCGCCTGCGCTACACCGACAGCCACCCCCAGATCATCCGCATCCAGGCCAGCCTCGACGCCCTGCTGGAAGACATCCGGTCCAGTCCCTACGTCCCCCCGCCGCCGGATGTGGCGGGCGCCCTCCCCGACATCCCGCCTCCCGGCGAGAGCGGCGCCGAGACGCTGGAGCGTTACGTGCAGCTGGAGATGGCCCGCATCCGCAAGGAGATCGACGAGCTGGGCGCCGAGCGGGGGAAGGCCCAGGCCCAGATCGAGTCGCTGGAGCGGAAGATCCAGGCGTCCTACCTGCGGCAGACGGAGATCGACCAGATCAACGGCCAGGTCGCCATCCTGGACCAGCGCCTCATCAGCAACCAGAACCGGCTCCAGGGGCTGGAAACGGAGCGGGAGGTGTTCGAGCGCGGCATGGATGAGCGCTTCTCCCTCAAGGCCGAGGCGGGGGTGCCCATCCTCCCGTTCAGCCCGGATCTGCTCCAGTTCCTCCTGATGGGCCTGGCGGCCGGGGCGGGGCTGGGCGTGGCCCTGGCCCTGGGGCGGGAGTTCATGGACAGCAGCGTGTGGACCGCCGACGAGGTGGAGGACCTGCTGCAGGCCGAGATCCTGGCCGTCATCCCCAACATGGACCGGGAGCGCAAGCGCCGGCCGCGCCGGCCGCCGCCCGGGCCGGCGCGCAGGAAGCAGGCCCATGGCTGAGCGGGACGGCAAGGGGCCCCAGGAGGCGACCATCCACCGCCTGGATCAGGGGCCTGCGCGCCGGGCGCCAGGCCAGCCCGGCGGCGGCCCCTCTCCGGACCCGCCTGGAGGCTGGAGCGGCGGGACCACGGTGAGCTGGGGGAAGATCAGCGACGCGGACCATCTCCCCACCCTGAGCGAGACCTTCTCCCTGGTCACCGAGCAGTACCGCATGCTGCGCCTGCAGCTGGACGGCATGACCCGCAAGGATGGCGCGCCCATGCAGGTGGTGGCCTTCTCCAGCGCGCTGCCGGGGGAGGGGAAGACCTGCACGGCCCTCAACACGGCCATCACCGCCTCGAGAGAGGTGGGGCGCCGGGTGCTCTACGTGGAGTGCGACCTGCGCCGCCAGCGGGTCCGGAAGCTGCTGGCCAACCCCCCCGCCACCGGGCTCACCGACGTCCTGGAGGGGGAGAGTCAAGTGGCCGACGTGATCCTGAACCTGGACCGGCCGGATCACCTGTCCCTGATCCTGGCCGGACGCTCCCCCTCCAACCCGGTGGAGCTGCTGGGGGCGCCCGCCATGGGCGAGACCCTCGCCTGGCTGCGGGAGCGCTTCGACCTCGTCGTCCTGGACACCCCTCCGGCCCTCAACTTCGCCGACGCGGGCCGGCTGGGGGTGCACGTAGACGGGGTGGTCATGGTGGTGCGCATCGGCCACACCCCGAGGGAGGCCCTGGCCAAGACCCACCGGCTTTTGTCGCCGTACAACGTCCTGGGTGTGGTGATCAACGACATGGACCTGGGGCCCGGGTCGGGTTACGGCTACTACTACCAGGGATACTACGGACACGCCGGCGGCGAGGACGAGGACTGAGATGCCCGCGCCCCTGGCCGTCCTCCTGACCCGGTTCGACCGCTGGCCGCGCGCGCTGCGCACCGTGGCCAAGCTCTCGGTGGACAGTGCCCTGGTGGCGGCGGCCTTCGTGGTTGCCTGCGCGCTGCGGTTCGGGCTGGACATCCCGGCCCAGGAGGTCTGGCGCCTGGCGGCGCTGGTTCCCTTCGTGGTGGTCCTCAAGGTCCTGGCGTTCTCCTTCTTTGGCCTGGAGCTGGACCTCTGGCGCTACGCCGGCCTCAGCGACCTGGCGCGCCTGGTGCGGGTGGTGGCCTTCTCCAGCGTCCTGGTGGCCGCCTTCGCCTACCTGACCCGGTACGGCGATCTCCCCCGGGCCGTCTTCCTCATCGATGGCGCCCTCACCCTCATCTTCGTGGGCGGAGCCCGGTTCGGCATCCGCTGGGCGCGGGAGATGCCCTCGGGATCCAGCCTGCGCCGCCCCTTCGGATCCACGGCCCCGGAGACCAGCGAGCCCCTGGAGCGGGTCCTGGTGGTGGGCGCAGGTCACGCCGGCGAGATGATGGTCCGGGAGATGCGCCGGCGCGTGCGCTGGCTCAAGATGAACCCCATTGGCCTGGTGGACGACGATCCGGCCAAGCGCGGCATGTTCCTCCACGGCCTGCCGGTGCTGGGCGCCCGGGAGGCCATCCCCCAGATCTGCGAGGACTACGGCGTCGAGCGCATCATCCTCTGCCTGCCCTCGGTGCCGGGCAGCACCATCCGCAAGATCGTGGCCTTCTGCCGCGAGACCCAGGCCAAGGTGGACATCGTGCCTCGACTGGAGGAGATCCTCTCCGGCGAGGCCAAGATCTCCGACGTGCGCGCGCTCCGGGTGGAGGACCTCCTGGGCCGGGAGAAGATCGAGTTCGACATGGAGCAGGTCTCGGCCTACCTGCGCGGGCGCCGCGTGCTGGTCACCGGGGCCGGCGGCTCCATCGGCTCGGAGCTGTGCCGGCAGATCATCCGGTACGACCCCGCCGAGATCGTGCTCCTCGGCCGGGGCGAGAACTCCATCTTCGCCATTGCCAACGAGCTGCAGGAGCGGGCGCCCCGCCTGCCGCGCCACGAGGTCATCGGCGACGTCATCAACCGCCGCAAGCTGGAGGGCGTCTTCCGGGAGCTGCAGCCGGAGATTGTCTTTCACGCCGGGGCCGACAAGCACGTGCCCCTCATGGAGCTCAACCCCGACGAGGCCGTCCTCAACAACATCGTGGGCACCCTCAACGTCCTGGACGTGGCCGACGAGTCTGGCACCCGCTTGCTGGTGGCCATCTCCACCGACAAGGCCGTGCGCCCCACCAGCGTCATGGGCTGCTGCAAGCGCGTGGCCGAGATGATCATCCAGGCCCGCCGCCGGCGGCAGGTGACGGCGGTGGCCGTCCGCTTCGGCAATGTGCTGGGGAGCCGGGGAAGCGTCATCCCGTTCTTCCAGGATCAGATCGAGAAGGGCGGCCCGGTCACCGTGACCCACCCGGACATCACGCGCTTCTTCATGACCATCCCCGAGGCGGTGGCCCTTGTGCTGCAGGCTGGAGCCCTGGGACGCGGGGGCGAGGTGTTCGTCCTGGACATGGGCGAGCCGGTCAAGATCCTGGACCTGGCCCGGGAGATGATCCGCCTGGCCGGCCTGGAGCCCGAGGTGGACATCCCCATCGTCTTCCGGGGCCTGCGGCCGGGGGAGAAGCTCAAGGAGGAGCTGGTGGGGCCGGGCCAGACCGGCGTGCAGACGTCCCACCCCAAGATCATGGCCCTCAACTCACAACCGGTGGATGGAGACTGGCTGGAGGAGCGGGTGCGGCGGATGCAGAAGGCGGCGGTGGCCATGGACACACCCACCATCATCGACCTGCTCCGGGAGGTGGTGGAGGAGTACAACCCCAGCCGCCCCCAGGCGGAGCCGGCCGAGCCGAAGCGGGGCGGCCAGGTCATCGCCATGCCGCCCCCTCCCCGCTCCCACTAGGCTGGGAGGCACCCAGAATCCCATGTCCCATGTCTCCGTCCCCTTCCTCGATCTCGCCCGGGCGTTCGGCCCCATCCGGGCCGGCGTGGAGGCGGCCCTGGCCCGCGTCCTGGACAGCCAGCGCTTCATCCTGGGAGAGGAGGGGCTGGCCCTGGAGCGTGCCTGCGCCCGGCTCATGGGCGTGCCCGATGCCGTGGCGGTGGCGTCGGGGACCGACGCCCTCCTGCTGATCTACAGGGCCCTGGAGCTTGCGCCTGGCGACGAGGTGATCACCAGCCCGTTCTCCTTCTTCGCGTCGGCGGGCGCGGTGGCCAACGCCGGTGGCCAGCCGGTCTTCGCCGACATCGACCCGCTCACCTTCAACCTGGACCCGGAGGCGGCAGCCGCGGCGGCGGGCCCCCGGACCCGGGCCATCTGTCCTGTCCACCTGTTCGGGCAGGCCGCCGAGATGGAGCCTCTGCGAGCCCTGGCGGTGCGCCGCGACCTGGCCCTGGTGGAGGACGCGGCCCAGGCCATCGGCGCCACCCTGGACGGCGCCCCGGTGGGATCCCTGGGGGATGCGGCAGCCTTCTCGTTCTTTCCCACCAAGAACCTGGGCGGGGCCGGGGATGGCGGCCTGGTCACCAGCCGGCGGCCCGCCCTGGCGGAGCGGGTGCGCCTCCTGCGTCACCATGGCCAGACCGGGGCCTACGAGCACGCCTACGTGGGGACCAACAGCCGCCTGGACGAGATCCAGGCCGCCATCCTGCGGGTGAAGCTGGAGCGGCTCCCGGAGTGGACGGAAGCACGCCGGTCCATCGCCCGTGGCCTGGGCGAGCGGCTCCACGCCGCCGGGCTCCAGGTGCGGGATGGTGGCCCGCTGGAGGGGGCCGACCTGTCGCTGCCCCTGCCGGCCAGGGGGCGGGGCCACGTCTACAACCTCTACACCGTCCGCGCCCGCCGGCGGGACGCGCTGCGGGAGCATCTGCAGCGCCTGGGGATCGGCTGCGGCGTCTACTACCCGCTGCCCCTGCACCTGCAGCCCTGCTTCGCGGCCCTGGGCTACCGCCAGGGGGACTTTCCCCAGGCCGAGTCGGCCAGCCGGGAGGCCCTGTCCCTGCCCTGCTTCCCCGGCCTGACCGGGGAGGAGATGGATCGCATCGTCGCCGCCGTGGCCGGCTTCTACCGCCGCCGGGACCCGGCGTGATCCCTGGCCCCGCCTGCCCGATCGCCGGCCATGGCCAGCCGCGCCAGGCAGAGGATCTGGTAGGCGGCCAGCTTGAGCAGGTTCCCCAGCCGGTGGGGGACGCCCCCCAGGCGCAGGCCCCGGGCCGGAGGCCGGCGCCGGAAGGCGATGCGCAGCGAGGGCAGCCGCACGATGCGCACGGCCGCCCGCACGCGCCGGGAGGCGTCGTCGGCCAGCCAGACGGCGTAGAGCTGCTGCAGGATGGTGTAGCGCAGGGCGAAGCCGGTGAGGAGCGCCCGGGCCGGCGCCAGCGATCGCAGACACAGGCGCACCCCACGGCCCGGGCGAAGGGGCCCGGCCAGCGAGGCGACCGGGGTGTCCAGCAGCTCGTGGGCCAGGGTCAGGAGCAGCCAGGTGGAGCCGGCCAGGCGGCTGTGGCGCGCTCGCTCCACCACGCCGTCCATCTCCGCTCCCTGGCCGCAGCGGCGCAGGAGCCGATCCACGTCCACCAGCCGGACCAGGCGGTCGTACCCCTCCAGCAGCGCCTGGGAGGCGCCGTGCAGGAGCAGGTCGCCCGGGGCGGACCAGGTCACCGGGGCCGGGTGCTCCAGGGTGAGGCCCCGCTCCAGGAAGCCGCTGGCGTCCAGGCGGTACAGGGCGTCGGGGCGCGCCAGGGCCCAGTGCATCTCCACGATGGCCCCGGAGGGGCTGCGCAGAACGTCGTGGTAGTGAAACCAGTCGGGATAGCGGCGCAGGACGGTGTAGCCGGCACCAGCCAGGGCCTCCACCGCATCCCGGCGCCGCTCGGCCGGGATGAGCAGGTCGATGTCGGCGGAGGCGCGCAGGGACGGGTCGGGATAGGCCATCCGCCCCACCGCCGGTCCCTTGAGCACCAGCGGACGGATCCCCTCGCCGGCCAGGATCTCGCTGGCCCGCAGGAGCTCCTTCTCCTGGATCAGATGGCGGGCGGTCCAGCCTCTCCGGGCGGCGACGATCTCGGCGGCCAGCTCCTCGTCCAGGGTGCCCGGGGGCAGCTCCGCCAGACGGCTCAGCACCAGGGGCGCCACGCCGTGGGCCCGGGCCCGCTGCAGCACCCGGCGCCAGCTGGCGCCGCCGGGCTCTCGTGGGAGTGGTGCTTCCTCCCGCACCAGATCGAGGAGCAGGCGATGGTCCCGGTCGGGTGCCGGCGGCAGGAGGGGCATGGTGATCGCAAAGGGTAGTCCAACCGGCACCCCGGGCGCTGGTGGCGTGCTGTTCGTGGGCGCGGTCCACGAGGCCGAGCCGGCGCTCCGTGCCCTGGTGGAGGCGGGGGCGCCGCTGGCCGGTGTCGTGACCCTGGACGACGAGCGGGCCCGGCGGACCTCCGGCTTCGTGGACCTGGCGCCCCTGGCCCGCAGGGCCGGGGTGCCGCTCCTGCGCACGGCCGATCTCAACGCCCCCCGGGAGGTGGAGCGGGTCCGGAGCCTCGCCCCCGATCTCATGGTGGTGGTGGGCTGGACGCGCCTGCTGGGGGAGGAGCTGCTGGCGCTCCCCCCGAGGGGCTGCGTCGGCTTCCACGCCTCCCTCCTTCCGCGACACCGGGGGCGGGCGCCGGTGAACTGGGCCATCCTGCGCGGCGAGACCGGGACCGGCAACACCCTCATGTACCTGGCCTCCGGCGCCGACACGGGGGACATCATCGACCAGCGGCCGGTTCCCATCGGGCCCGACGACACCTGCGCCACGGTCTACGCCGCGGTGGCCCAGGCGGGTGCCGAGATGCTGCTGGAGCATCTGCCGGCCCTGCTGGCCGGCACGGCGCCGCGGCGCCGGCAGGATCACTCCCGCGCCGATCTCCTGCCCAAGCGCACCCCCGAGATGGGGGTCACCGACTGGGGCCGCACGGCCCGCCAGGTCCACGACTGGATCCGGGCACTGACGCACCCCTACCCCGGGGCCTTCACCCGGCTCAAAGGGC
>JBFGDW010000037.1:0-16663 GCA_041580435.1 Candidatus Polarisedimenticolia bacterium
CGTCGATCTCCTCCATGCGGCTGGACTGGACCGCCACCTGGGCCCGGGCCTCCTCCACCTGGGCCTCCAGGGTCGCCCTGCGCTCGGCATCGATCTCCTGCTGGGTCTTGCCCATCTCGTCCTTGAGCCGGGCCACCTCCATGTCGTGGAAGGCGCGCTGGTACCCCTTCCACTCCCGCCAGTAATCGTCCATGACCGACCACACCAGGGACCCCAGCAGCGCGATGGCCGACCAGGCGAACACCAGGTGGAGAGTGCCGCCGAAGTAATGCCTCTCCTGGGCCTTGAGCTGGGTCTTCTGATCTTCGGTCATGGCTCAGATGTTGAAAAAGAACTCGGGGATGGCCACGATGTACTTCAGGTTGAAGATCCACCGGAGGTACATCTTGATGGGGAGGGACGCCATGCTCAGGAGCAGGAACATCAGGGTGTTGTAGCGCACGAAACCCATGTTCTCGTAGAAGCGCTTGAAGGCGCCGTAGCGGGCCAGAAGGGGCGGCAGCGCCCCGAAGTAGGCCAGCACCACCAGGATGCCCCAGATCTCACGCCAGAGCCAGAAATCGGGCAACCCCGTCCCCAGCCCCTTGACGTAGATGAACTCCGACAGGTTGACGTTGACCAGGGCCTCCAGCTTGTGGGGGTCCCAGTACTCGTAGGGCCCGAAGAAGTTCCAGTTGGGACCCCGCAGGATGGTGCCGTAGATGATGAGCATGATCCACAGCACGATGAAGCCGAACAGGAAGGTTGTGATCTCCCATTCCCGCTCCTTGAAGGTGTAGTACCCGTTTCCCTTCTTGTTGTAGTCCAGGTACGGGATGGCCATGAGCCCCACGATGATCAGACTGGGGAACACCACGCCGGCCAGCCAGGGGTCGAAGTAGACCAGCATCTCCTGCAGCCCCAGGAAGTACCAGGGCGCCTTGGAGGGGTTGGGAGACTTGGAAGGGTTGGCGGCCTCCTCGATGGGCGCCTTGAGGAAGATGGACCACACCACCAGGACCACGGTGCAGATGATGAGGGACAGCATCTCGGTGTAGACCAGATCCGGCCACACCAGGATGCGGTCCTTGCCGTCGCCGCCCTCCATGGGCTCCTGGCCCGCCGCCAGGCGCCGGTCGTTCTCGTAGGCCAGGTGCATGGCCAGCCACCAGAAGAACGGGATGAGGAACAGCATGGCGGTGATGGGGACGTTGTCGGGCTTGGAGACCACCAGGTAGAAGTTGGGGTCTTGCCAGGACCAGATGAACAGGACGGTGAACAGCCCGCCGCCCACCCACATGGCCGTCCGGCTCCACAAGGCCCCGACCTTCACCGACGCGAACAGCCCCACCACCGCAACGGTGAAGAGGATGTAGGGCTGGCACAGCCAGTTGATCAGGTCCTTGAGCCACTGCATGGAAGTCGCGCCTCGCCGCTCTACATGGGGCCGGAGATGCCGCCGTCCTTCCGGACGCGCCAGAAGTGCACGGCCATGAGGATGACGGCCACGAAGGGGATGGCGATGCAGTGGAGCACGTAGAAGCGCAGGAGGGCCTGGGCCCCCACGAAGGTGCCGCCCAGCAGGGCGAACCGGGCGTCATCGCCGGCGTGCACCAGGGGCACCCCCCCCAGGGTCAGGAACTGGGCGCCGGGCCCCTCGTGGCCCAGCAGGGGCGTGGCCCGGGCCATGTTGGACCCCACCGTGATGGCCCAGATGGCCAGCTGGTCCCAGGGAAGGAGATAGCCGGTGAAGGACAGCAGGAATGTCAGCACCAGCAGGGTGACGCCGATGACCCAGTTGAACTCCCGGGGCGGCTTGTACGACCCGGTCATGAACACCCGGAACATGTGGAGCATCACCGTGATGACCATGACGTGGGCGCCCCAGCGGTGGATCTCGCGCATGAGGCCCAGGGGCACCGTCTCCCGGAGATCGATGATATCCACGTAGGCGTACTCCACCGTGGGCCGGTAGTAGAACATGAGCAGGATGCCGGTGATGGTCAGGACCAGGAAGACGAAGAACGTCAGGCCGCCCATGCACCAGGTGTAGCGCAGCTTGAGGCCGGATCGTCGCAGCCGCGCCGGGTGGAGGTGGAGATAGACGTTGGAAAGGACCACCAGGGCCCGGTTGCGCTTGCTGTCCTTGGGCGCGTCATGCCGGAAGATGGACTTCCAGACCTGGCTCTCGGTGATGGACTTCCACAGCTTGCTGGCCATGGGGTCGGCTCTGCCTCCCGTCCCGCCCTACACGGCGAGGTAGGACTCCGGATCGTTCCACTGCCCCTTCTCGAACTGGAACTTCCGGGACTTGTCGATGAGGACCTGGCCGTCAGGGGCCAGGGAGATCTTGGCCCGCTCCAGGGGACGCGGCGCCGGGCCCTCGAAGTTGATCCCTGACTGGTAGAAGCCGCTGCCGTGGCAGGGGCACTTGAACTTCTCCTCCGACGGCAGCCAGTTGGGGGAGCAGCCCAGGTGGGTGCAGACGGCGATGAGGGCGTACATGCCGGTCTCCTCCCGCACCACCCACACGCCGAACTTCTCCTTGAACCGGGTGTCCACCTCGCCCACGGGGAACTCGGAGGGGAGTCCGGCCTTGAAGCTGGCCGGCGGCTCGAAGAGGACGTTGGGGAACATGAACCGGCCCATGGCGGTGAGGCCGGCGGCCGAGGCGGCGCCGAAGGCGACCCAGGCCAGACCCAGCCAGCCCAGGAAGGAGCGCCGGGCCAGGGGCTCGCCTCCGGTTTTGCCCGAGGTCCCCTTGGCAGGTGCACTGGCTGGGCGCTGGGACTCCGACAAGTACGCCTCCACGTGCCGGGAGCGCCCCTGGGGAGCGGGCCCTCCCTGCAAGGATTCCGCAATATAGCAGAAGGCCGGAGGGTGTCAACCGGGGATGGCGGCGCCCGGGGGCCGCGCCGCAGGGGTCAGGCGGGGGCGGCTGGACTCAGCGGTGGATCTTCAGGAGGTCGCCGGGGCGGATGGTGGTGCTGCGGCCGAGTCCGTTCCACTTCTGCAGCGCGCTCACCGAGACCCGGTGCCGCCGGGCGATGCTGTAGAGCGTGTCGCCCCGGCGGACGGTGTAGGAGACGGTCTGCCGCTCCCGCCCGGCGCCGCCGGCCCGGGCCCGGCTGGGACCGGAGGACGGGACCTGGTCCGTGGCCCGGGTGCCGGCATAGACCACCAGCCGCTGGCCCGGCCGGATGAGGCTGGCGTCGGTGAGGCCGTTCCAGGCCACCACGCTGCGCACATCGGTGCGATAGCGCCGGGCGATGGAGGAGAGGGTGTCCCCCCGGCTGACCCGGTGGACCTGGCGTGTCCCTTGGGGAACCCGGTCCGTGGGCGGGGGCGCGTCCAGGGCAGCCACGCGCACCGCCGAGCCCGGGATCATGAGGCTCTGCCCCACGGCGATCCGGTGGGGGTTGCGCAGGCCGTTGGCCTGCACGATGGCGTGGACGCTGGCGCCGTAGCGCGCCGCGATGGTGGAGAGGGTCTCGCCCCGGCGCACGCTGTGGCGGTACCAGGGGAGGCGCTCCGAGGCCGGCAGCTTGGCCAGCTCGGTCTGGAACCGGGACCCGGTGTCGGCGGGGACGCGCAGCGGGAAGCGCTTGTAGTCCGGCGGCGTGGCCAGGCGTCGCAGGCCCGGGTTCAGCTCGATCATCTCCTCCACGGTGGTCCCGGCCAGGCGGGCCGCCACGCGCAGGTCCAGGCTGTGGTCCAGCTCCACCGTGTCGTAGCGCAGCGCAGGCTCCCGGCGGGTGGTCAGGCCATACTTCTCAGGTGACTTGTGCAGCACGATGGCGGCCAGGATCTGGGGAACGTAGTTGCGCGTCTCGGGCCGCAGGCTGCGGCCGGCGGCCAGGTCCCAGAAGTCGGCGGTCCGGCCGCTGCGCTCCCAGGCCCGGCGGACCCGCGGCCCGCCGTTGTACTCGGCCATGGCCAGGTACCAGTCGCCGTAGATGCCGTGCAGGGTCTTGAGGTAGCGGGCCGACGCCCGGGCCGCCAGCTCCGGGTCGGCCCGCATGTCCACCCACCAGTCGGAGCGGAGGCCATAGTTGCGGCCGGTGGAGGCGATGAACTGGAACAGCCCCTTGGCCCGGGCGCGGGAATAGGCGTTGGGCTTGAAGGCGCTCTCGATGTGGGCCAGGTAGACGAGATCCTGGGGCACTCCCTCCTCCCGGAAGATGGAGCGGGCCATGGCCACGTACTTGCCCGAGCGGACCATGCCGGGCTCGAACAGGCGCTTGCGGGGACCGGAGAAGGCGTCGATGAACGCCACGACCCGGTCGTTGATCTCCACCGGCACGTCGAAGACCACCGTGGCGCTGCGCTGCCGGACCTTCTCCTGCTCCCGCTCGGCCTCCTCCGGGCTCAGGTAGGCCGAGATCTCCCTCAGGTCCTCGGCCCGGACCAGACTCTCGCCACGGCTCTCGCGCCACTCCACCTCGGCCTGGTGGATGCTCTCCACCAGATCCTCGAACGACTCCGAGAGCCGCGCATCGGCCAGCAGGTCGGCCGGGCGGTCCAGGTAGACCTCCACCGCGGCGTTGAAGGCGCGGCGGGCCGCGTCCAGGTCACCCGCGGACAGCAGTGCCATCCCCTGCTCGAACAGGTCGTCGGCACGGACGATGACCAGGTCGGCGGGGTCGTCCTCCTCCACCAGGGCCGGAGGGGAGACCACGGCCATGGCGGGATGGGCGGGGGCCGTCTGTGCGGCGGGCGCCGCGGACGGAGCCGGCCCGGCGGCCGCGGCGGGCGGGGCCTGCCGGACGGCGCCGGCGCAGCCCGTGATGACCAGGTGGGCGGCCACGGCCACGAGGACCGGCGGCCACCGGGGGAGACCTGCCAAGATCGTCTCCTGCAAATCGGGTTAAGCGGCGGAAGACTCCTCTAACGCCTGTGCGAATATAGGGATGCAAGTGCAGGATTGTCAATGATCGATCCCGTGCCAGGAGCAGGCGTTGCGGGAAAAGCCCCGCGCCGTGTAAGATCCGGGCACGGGCCGGTGCCCTGCCGGCTGTTACGTTTTGGTGCCCAACCCCAAGAAAGGAGCCAGGGTTTCATGCGCTCAACCCTAACCCGAACTGCCGTGGCCGTCGTCGCGGTGACCCTTCTGGCCGGCTGCGCCGAGCCGCCGGTGGAGAAGGCCAGCGCGGCCGAGCAGGCCCTGACCACCGCCCGGGAGGCCGAGGCGGAGAAGTACGCCCCGGACGCCCTCCGGGCCGCCGAGACGGCCCTCCAGGAGGCCCAGCAGGAGGTCCAGACCCAGAACGACCGCTTCGCCATCATGCGTGACTACGAGGAGGCCGAAAACCAGCTGGCCGCCGCCCAGGAGAAGGCCGCCGCCGCCCAGCAGGCTGCCGTGGCGGCCAAGGAGGAGGCCCGCCGGACCGCCCAGGAGCGGCTGGAGCAGGCCCGCCAGGCCCTCGCCACCGCCGAGACCACCCTGGCCGAGGCTCCCCGCGGCAAGGGCACCAAGGCCGACATCGCCGCCATGACCGCCGACCTCGAGGCCATACGGGCGGAGATCGCGGGGATCGAGTCCCAGATCGCCGAGGAGGACTACTTCGGCGCCCGGGACAAGGCCGACAGCCTCATCGCCTCCGCCCAGGCCGTCACCCAGGAGATCCAGGCGGCGGTGCAGACGCAGGCCGAGCTGCTTGCCAAGCGCCGCAACCGCTAGCCGGCGCGGCGCGGGGACCAGGAGCTCGAGGCACGGGAGGGCCGGCCGTTGATCCGGCCCTCCCGTCGCCTGACCCTGGGTGCCGCCGCTACCCTGCTTTTGGCAGCGGCCGGCCTGCTCATCCCCTGGGACTCCCCGCCCCTCCCGGCCGCGCTGGAGGAGCTGGGCCGCGAGCTGGAGCGGGCGGAGGAGCTGGGGGCGCGCCGGTGGGCTCCCGAGCCCCTGGCCGAGGCCCTGGCGGCCCGGGACCGGGTCCGGGCGGCCATCTCGGCCGCGTCCCGGCGTCCTCCCCTGCTGCGGGACTACGAGCCGGCCCGTCAGCGGCTGGCGGAGGCGCGCGAGCGGGCCCGGGCCGCCGGCACCGCGTCCAGCGCCGCGCGCCAGGAGGCCTCCACCGCCTCGGGTGCCCTGCTGGCTGCCGCCGCCCAGCGGCTGGAGGCGGCGCGCCAGACCGCCGACCGGGTGAAGCTGCGTGGGTCGGGGCGTCAGGCCCTCCGCCAGGCCGAGATCGCCCTGGACGACGCCCGGCGCAAGCATGACCGGGAGGCGTACGAGGAAGCGGCCCTGGAGGCCGGACGGGCCATGGCCCTGAGCCAGGAGTGGGGGGAACGGGCCCAGGCCGTGCTGGACCGCCTGGACAGCGTCGAGGCCCTGTCGGCGTGGAACCGCTGGATCGAGGAGACCATCGCCTGGTCCCGGCGCAGCGGCGAGGCCGCCATCGTGGTGGACAAGGCCGAGCGGACCCTGCTCCTCTACCAGGGAGGACGCCTGGCGCGGTCCTTCAGCGTGGAGCTGGGACGCAACCCGGTGGCCGACAAGCTGCGGGAGGGGGATGACGCCACCCCGGAGGGGAAGTACCGCATCACCGAGGTGCGGGGGCCGGGGCAGACCCGGTTCTACCGGGCCTTCATGCTGGACTACCCCAACGCCGAGGACTGGACCCGGTTCCGGCAGGCCCGGAAGGAGGGGCGGCTCTCCAGCCGCAGCCGCATCGGCGGGCTCATCGAGATCCACGGCCACGGCGGCAAGGGGGCAGACTGGACCAACGGCTGCGTCGCCCTCACCGATCCCGAGATGGACTACCTGACCCCGCGGGTGCGGGTGGGCACGCCGGTGACCATCGTGGGCGCCCGGCGCCCCGGCGCCCAGCGGCGCGGTGAGCGGTCCGTGGGAGGCGGGCGGTGAGAAGACCTGCGCCGACGGGAATCTGGTGGTCCCCGCAGGCCGGACACGGTAGGATCAGGCCATGAAGCAGGTGATCATCCGGGTCAGCCGCCTGGGGCTGATCCTGCTGCTGGGCGGCTCGGCGGCCTTCGTGGCCGCGGGCTGGCTCCGCACCAGCGTGGAGCGGAGGGTGCCTCCCCCGCGCCTGGTCCCGCCGCCGTCGGCTGTAGCCCAGGCCGCCGCGGCCGTCTCACCGGCGGATCTCCCCGGGGCTCTCAAGGACCTGGAGAAGCAGGTCACGGCCCTGCAGAAGGAGATGTTCGCCATCGACAAGAAGATCGTGCGCCACCAGCCCAAGGGGCCCTACATCGTCATCGATGCCGCCCACAACCGGCTGTGGCTGCGCCAGGGGGAGACGACGCTGCGGGAGTCCATCTGCTCCACGGGCAGCGGTAAGCTCCTCGAGGACCCCGCCGGCGGCCGGTCCTGGATCTTCAGCACGCCCCGGGGGGAGTTCCACGTCACCAACCGGCTGGAGAACCCCATGTGGCGCAAGCCCGACTGGGCCTTCATCGAGGAGGGGGAGCCCGTGCCGGGCCGCAAGGACGCGGTGGAGCGCTTCGAGGAGGGGGTCCTGGGCGAGTACGCCCTGGCCTTCGGCGACGGCTACCTGATCCACGGCACCCTCTACACCCGCCTGCTGGGCAAGAGCGTCACCCACGGCTGCGTCCGCCTCGGGCCCATCGACCTGAAGGCCGTCTACGACGCATCGCCCCTGCGCACCAAGATCTACATCTTCTGATGCGCTCCCTTCCGGCCACCATGCTCATGGCCCTGCTGGCCGGCGGCACCGCCCTGGCCCAGGGGCCGCCGGGGCCCGGCGGCGGCGAGGCGGAGATGCGGGCGGCGTACGCCCGGCTGCTGCAGAAGAAGCTCACCCTGGAGCGGGAGAAGCGGCTCAAGGAGCTGCAGCTCAGCCTGGCCGAGAGCGACGCCCCGTACATGGTGGTGGACCTGGAGGATCGGGCCATCCGGATCTTCGTCCGGGTGGTGGAGGTGCAGCGCTATCCCCTCCTGTCCGCCGAGATGGAGGGGGAGCGCGGACTGTTCGCCGCCGGGGAGCCTCCGCCTGACTGGGTCGACCGGATCTACGAGCTGGCGGCCAAGTCCGGCCCCCGCCAGGAGCCGGTGCGCATCGAGCCCCCGGCCCCTGGGCAGAAGGGGGAGGAGGTGGATCCCCGCTCCGTGACCCCTGACAAGATCGGGCTGGACAAGCCGCCTGACTACCCTGGGCGCTACACCCTGCTGTTCAAGGAAGGGCTGGCGGTGAGCCTGGGCGGCCAGGCGACCCGCCCGGAGGAGCGCGGCTGGGTGGAGCGCAAGCTGAGCCGTCTCGCCTCCCTGGTCCTCTCCCCCGAGATGCCCGAGGCGCCCGGCCTGGACCGGCCGGCCCAGGTCTGGGTCCACGCCGAGATGCCAGCTACCGACGCCCAGGCGCTCTATCCGTCCCTCTACGCCGGCATGCGGGCCATGGTGCGCCTGCCTGGCGACCCGCGCCTCTGACCCTCCCGCGCCTCTCCTGGCGGGCCCTGGACCGCCAGGCGCCTGCGCGGTAGGATGCCGCGCCATGCGAATCGCCGGCCGCCTCGCCCTGATGCCCCTGCTCTTCCTGTGGCCCGCCGCGGCCTCCGCCGCAGGCGCCGCCGCCGAGATCCATCATGGCCTGGGGGAGAGCCTGAACCCCCTGTGGATCGGGTTCTTCGTCCTCATGCTGCTGGCCATCGCCATCCTTCCCCTGCGAGCGGAGCACTGGTGGCACAGCAACCTGAACAAGTTCTGGGTCTCCCTGGCCCTGGGGCTGCCCATCCTGGCGCTCTACCTCCTCGAGAGCCCCTCGTCCCTGGTGCACACCGCCGCCGAGTACGCCTCCTTCATGATCCTGCTCACCGCCCTGTTCGTGATCTCGGGGGGCATCCTGCTCACCGGCGACCTGAGGGCCACGCCCCTCACCAACACCAGCTTCCTGGCGGTGGGCACGCTCATGGCCTCCTTCACCGGCACCACCGGCGCCAGCATGCTCCTCATCCGGCCGCTGCTCAAGACCAACTCGGAGCGCGTCCACAAGGTTCACACCTTCATCTTCTTCATCTTCACCGTGTCCAACATCGGCGGTTGCCTCACCCCCCTTGGGGACCCTCCCCTGTTCATGGGCTACCTGCGGGGCGTCCCCTTCTCCTGGACCTTCAGCCTCTTTCCCGAGTGGCTGGCGGTGAACCTGGTCGTCCTGGGGATCTACTTCGTCTGGGACAGCCTGGCCTTCACCCGCGAGCCCACCGCCGCCCTGCTCCGGGACAAGCTCATGGTCAAGCCACTGCGCATCCTGGGTAACCTGAACTGGCCCCTCATCGCCGGCGTGGTGCTGTCGGTGGCCTTCCTGGACGCCCCCTACCGCGAGGTGGTGATGGTGGTCCTGGCCCTGCTGTCCCTGTGGCTCACCCACGCCGACATCCGCCGCGGAAACCACTTCACCTGGTACCCCATGATCGAGGTGGCGGTGATCTTCTTCGGGATCTTCCTCACCATGATCCCGGCCCTGGAATACCTGCGGGCCCACGGGCAGCAGATGGGGGTCACCGAGCCCTGGCAGTTCTTCTGGGCCACCGGCATCCTCTCGTCGTTCCTGGACAACACTCCCACCTATCTGACCTTCTTCGCCCTGGCCGAGGGGCTGGGCCTGACCGGCAACATCCCCGGGGTGGCCATCCCCGATGACATCCTCCGGGGCATCAGCCTGGGGGCGGTCTTCATGGGGGCCAACACGTACATCGGCAATGCCCCCAACTTCATGGTCAAGTCCATCGCCGAGACGTCGGGGGTGAAGATGCCGTCGTTCTTCGGCTTCTTCGGCTACGCGGTGGTGATCCTGATGCCGATCTTCGTGGTGGTGACGCTGGTCTTCCTGGTCTGAGGCGCCATCGCCCTCAGGTGGCCTCGGACTCCGAGCCACCCCAGGTCTCCCAGTACAGCCATTCGGACCGGGGCAGGCGCTCCCTGGGGGCCTGCTCCCGGGCCAGCAGCTCCTCGCCCAGGCCGCGCCCTTCTCCCCAGTAGCCCAGGGCCAGCATGGCCATGGGCTCGAACTTCTCCGGCACGCCGAACAGCTCCCGGGCCTTCTTGACGTCGATGCCCGCCATCTGGTGGGCCACCAGGCCCAGGGCGGTGGCCTGGGCCAGCAACTGGGCGGTGGCACCCCCGGTGTCGTAGGCGGCAGTGCGGTTGGTGCGGCGGGTCTTGGCGAACTTCTTGCTGACCGCCACCAGCACAAGCACGGGGGCCTGCCTTGCCCAGGCGTTCTCCCCGTCCAGGACCTCGGCGGCCTCCTCCCGGCGGTCGGGACGGGTGACGGCCACGTACCGCCACGGCTGCTCGTTGAAGCATGAGGGGGCCCAGCGGGCCGCCTCGAACAGCCGCTCCAGCACCGGCCGCGCCACCGGCTCGTCGCTGAAGCTCCGGGGCGACCAGCGATCGGCCAGGAGGGGCAGGATGGGGACCTCGGTGGGGGCCGGGCGGCCCGGGTGGTTCGCAGCCCGCTCCAGCGCCTCGAAGAGGTGCCGGTCCCGGTCGGCCAGCCCGTTCTTGCCCAGGGCCACGGCCACGGCGATCTTGACGGTCACGCCCGACAGCGAGAGGTCCGGGATGCGGTCGAAGGCCCGGGCCTGCTCGATGGCCCGGGTCACGAACGCCGCGGCATACACCTGCTCGGTGAACTCGAAGATGGCCGTGGCCGTCCCCTCGCCGAACAGGCGCCAGCGGGGGAACGGCTCCAGCGCCTCCTGGAGCGCCCGGGTCTTCTCGCTGAGTCTCATGGGCATCTCCTTTCCCACCGCGGAGCGGGTCCGCCGTGCGACTCCTGGGCGCCGCAGCCCGGACGGGAAGGGGTGGGAACGGAGTGGAGGATACAAAATCTCGCCGCGGGAAGGAAGGGATCCGCCCCACCTGGATGCCGGGACGGGCGGCGGGGCCGGCCCGGGGGCCCTAGGCGGCGCCGTCCTCGGTGGGCGGCAGGCAGTCCGGGTCGACGTTCTCCCGGGCGGCGGCGGCCGCCGCCGAGTCCAGCTGGATCCGGTCCAGATCCGGGGCCGTGTCGGCCACCTGGCGGCGGGCCTCGCCGAAGATGCTGTCGTACTCCCCGTGGCGCAGGCCGGCCACGAACGCCTTCACCACCACCGGGTCGAACACCTTGCCCGACAGCATCTCCAGGCGCCGGATCCCCTCCTCCAGGGCCATGGCCTTCTGATAAGGCCGGTTGGTGGTCATGGCGTCCCAGCAGTCGGCGATGGTCACCAGCCGCGTGCACAGCGGGATGTCCTCCCCGGCCAGGCCGTCCGGGTACCCCCCGCCGTCCCACCGCTCATGGTGGTGCTTCATGACCGGGATCACGTCCCGGAGCTGGCGGATGGGCTCCATGATGTTGGCGCCACGGACCGGGTGTGTCTTCATGACCTCGTACTCGTCGGGGGTGAGGGGCCCCGGCTTGTTGAGGATGCAGTCCTCGATGCCGATCTTCCCCACGTCGTGGAGCAGCGCGCCGATCTCGGTCTTCCAGATCTCATCGTCAGGGAGCCGCATGGAGCGGGCCAGGGTGGCGGCGTACCGCCGCACCCGCTCCGAGTGGCCGCGGGTGTAGGCGTCCTTCTCGTCGATGGCGGCCGCCAGGGCCCTGATGGATCCCAGGAAGAGCTCCCGGTTCTCGTCGGCGGCGTGCTGCAGCCGGGCGATGTACTCCTCCAGGGTCTCGGCCATGACGTTGAAGGTCTCGGCCAGCTCCCCCACCTCGCTGCTGGAGCCCACCGGCACCCGGGCATGGAAGTCCCCCTCGGCGAAGGCCAGCGACTGGTCGGCCAGGCGCTTGATGGGCCGGGTGATCCACCCGGCGAAGAGGAAGCCCAGGATCACGGCACCCACGGCGGCCAGGCTGGCGTGGAACCAGGTGTCCGCCTTCATGACCTCCACCATGGAGTAGGCCAGGTTCTCCTCGGCCTGGACGAAGACCCCCCATCCCTGCTGGGTCTGGTAGAACGAGCCCAGCAGATGGACCTCCTCCCCCATGGGCCCCCGCACCGTGTAGGGCATGACCCGGCTTCCGCCGCTGGCGATGAACTCGCGCACGATCTCCAGCTCCGGGTAGCGGACACCCGAGAAGGTCACCACGTCGGCTGGCTCGGTGAACAGCTCCCCCTCGGCGCTGAGGGCGAACAGCGTGTAGCCTGACGAGCGCTGGGCCTCCCGCCAGAGCTGGGAAAAGCCCACCAGGGCGGTGATGACGCCCACCCGGCGCCCGGCCCGGGTCACCGGCGTGGACAGCAGCACCGCTGGCCCGCTGGCGTCGGGCGAGTGAAAGGGGTTGCCGACCCGTGTGTCGGCCCGGGCGCCGGTGTTCATCTGCTCGGCAAACTCGTCGGCCAGCCGCGCCTCCAGGGCTGGCGAGACGTTGAACTTCTCCTGCATGGCGCTCACCGAGCTGCCGTTACGGTGGGTGTAGCGCACCAGGGCCAGCTGGCCGTCCACGAACCGGGACAGGGTCCGGCGCTCGGCCAGGTCGCTCAGGAAGCGGTCCGAGGAGTTGGCCGCCAGCTCCCCTGACAGGACCTCCGCCAGGACCGTGAGGGTGCGCCGGTGGCCGTCCACGAAGCTGTCGATGTGGTGGGCCAGGGAGGATGCCAGCTGCAGCTGGTAGACCTGCTGCTGGGTCTTGAGGGACTCCTTGTTGAGCTCGATGAGGCGGGAGGAGAGGGTGTAGATGGGCAGGATTCCCACCAGCAGCATGACCGCCATGAGGACCCAGGCCAGCTTGTAGCGGCGCCGGCGCCGGCCGTGGGGGGACTCGGGCTCGGCCAGCTCCGGGTTGGAGTAGGCAATGTCCTCGAGGGAGCGCGGATCGTCCATGGGCCGGGGCCGTCGCGCCCCGGCGCCGCGTCAGCGCGCTCGGGGCCGCGAAGCGGCCTTTCTCCAGTAATCCTCCAGGGCTGCGGCCACCGCCTCGCGGGCCAGCACGGAGCACCGGACCTTGTGGTCCGGAAGCCCGCCCAGGGAGGCGGCCACGGCCTCGTTGTCAAGGGCCGCGGCTCGCTCCAGGGCCAGCCCGACCAGCAGCTCGGTGAGCCTGCTGGCGGCGGCAATGGCCGCGCCGCAGCCCAAGGCCTTGAACCGCGCCGCCTGGATGACCCCCTCCTTGATCCGGAGCGTCAGCCGGACGGTGTCGCCGCACTCGGCATGGGAGACGGTGGCGTCGGCGTCGGCCGCCTCGATGACCCCCACGTTGCGGGGATTCTCGAAGTGGTCGAGAACCGTCTGGCTGTACCGAGTCGGGCGGCCCAAGAGCCTCGCCTCCTCAATCTAGGTCCCGGATCCAGCCCTTTCAACGCCGGGGCGGGGAGTGCCGATGATGGTACCATGGCGCTTTTCGTGGCGGATTCATGGGCAAGGAGCATATCCAGACTGTCACCTTCTCCTCCCGGGAGGCCCCCTTCCCCCTGGTGGCAGGGGGAGCGCTGCCCTCGGTCACCATGGCGTTCGAGACATGGGGGGAGCTGGCTCCGGACGGGGACAACCTGGTCCTCATCACCACCGGGCTGTCCGCCTCCAGCCACGTGACGCGTCACCATACCGACGATGAGCCCGGCTGGTGGGAGGCCATGGTGGGGCCTGGCCGGCCCATCGACACCCGCCGCTGGTTCGTGGTCTGCATCAACGTCCTGGGCGGGTGCTTCGGCTCCACCGGCCCCGCCAGCACCGACCCCGCCACCGGCCGGCCCTACGGGAGCACGTTCCCTGTCATCAACGTGGAGGACATCGTCGAGGCCCAGGTCAGGGTCCTGGATCACCTGGGGGTGAGACGGGCCCGGCTGGTGCTGGGATCCTCCCTGGGGGGGATGCTGGCCCTCCAGTGGGGGGCCCAGCGTCCGGACCGGGTGGCATCGGTCTGCGGCATCGCCACGCCTGGCCGGTCCTACGCCTTCTCCATCGCCTGGCGCGCCGTGCAGCGCTGGGTCGTCATGGGGGATCCGGCCTGGAAGGGAGGAGAGTACGCCCCCGGGGAGGGGCCGGTCACCGGGCTCAACCTGGCCCGGGCCATCGGCATCCTGTCCTATCGCTCCCCTGCCGAGTTCGACGAGCGATTCGGACGGGACCTGGACAGCTCCGACGCCGCCGGCCGCTGGGGGCGCTTCTCGGTGGAGTCGTACCTCACCCACAACGCCGCCAAGTTCGGGGAGCGGTTCGACGCCAACTCCTACCTCACCCTGGCCCGGGCCATGGACTTCTTCGACCTGGGCCGGGGCTGTCCATCCTACGAGGAGGGAGTGGCCCGGATCACCGGCCCGAGCCTCATCGTGGGCTTCTCCTCGGACCTGCTGTTTCCGGTGAACCAGCAGCGTGAGGTGGCCGAGATCCTGCGGCGGGCGGGCCGGCCGGTGCGCTACGAGGAGTTCGAGACCGTGCACGGCCACGACACCTTCCTCATCGAGATCGACCGGCTGGGCCGGATCCTGGTGGAGTTCCTCCAGGCGGGGCGGGAGGGCTCCTAGCGCCTCCCGGGAGGACGCCTCAGGACTGGGCCTTGCTGGCCAGTCCGGGCGGCTCCTCCTCGATGATCTCCAGGAAGACCCGCACCAGATCGGCGTCGAACTGGGTGCCGGCGAACTTCCGGAACTGGTCCACGGCCAGCTCCAGGGGCCGGGCCGGCCGGTAGGGGCGGTCCGAGGTGATGGCATCGAAGGTGTCGGCGATGAGGGTGACCCGGGCCTCGATGGGGATCTCGTTGCCCCGCAGCCCGTCGGGGTACCCCTTCCCGTCCCAGCGCTCGTGGTGGAACTTGACCGCCGGGATGTAGCGGCGCAGGGGCTTGACCGGCTCCATGATCTGGGCCCCGGTCACCGGGTGGAGCTGGATCTGCTTGATCTCCGCCTCGGACAGCCGTCCGGGCTTGAGCAGCACCTTCTCCGGGACGCCGATCTTGCCGATGTCGTGCATGAGGGCACCGTTGCGGATGTCCTCGCACTTCTCCCGGGGCAGGCCGATGCGACGGGCCAGGAGGTAGGCGAAGCGGCTGACCCGCTTGGAGTGGCCCGCCGTGTAGCTGTCCTTGGCCTCCAGGGCCATGGCCAGCGCCTGCATGGTGGCCACATAGGCCGACTCCACTTCCTCGTGGGCCATGCGCAGCGAGTCCAGGGTCTCCTGGAGCTGCACGTTGCGCTGCCGCAGGACCGTGAGGAGGCCCTCGTTGTCCACCCGCAGGCGGCAGAGGCGCAGCAGGGACAGCACGGTGAGGCGCAGATCCTCCCGGCTCAGGGGCTGGGGCAGGAACCGGTCCAGGTCGGCGTTGTTGATGCTGTAGACCGCCGCCTCGTCCTGTCCCTCGTCGGTGAGCAGCACCTTGCGCACCTGGGGGAAGCGGTGGTTGACGATCTCCAGGAAGCGGTCCCCCGCCAGGTCGGCCCCTCCCATGTCGGAGATGACGATGTCCACCTGCTCCCCCCGCCGCTCCTTGTCGTGGAGGACCTCCAGCCCCTCGGTGGAGGAGCCCACCGGCAGGACCTGGTAGTCCGGGGGAACGATCTCCTCCAGGTCGGCACGCAGGCTCTCCCGGAGCCGGTGATCCGAGTGGACGCACACGATGAAGCGAGGCGCATCGGCGAAGGGGGGATCGGTGCGCTGGTTGGGCACGGAGGGAAGATAGGGCGGAAGACCGACCCTTGCCACCCGCCGCATTTGACGGGGCGACGTCCGGGGCCTAGCCTCCATGACCGCCGGTGGAGACCGCGCGCGGCGCAAGGTGGCCGCGGCCCGGGCCGGCGGGAGGAGCGGACCGGAAGCGTGTATCTGCTCTACAGGGGCCTCACCTGGCTGGCCTGCGCCCTGGTCCCGCCCTACGCCCTGGCGAGCCTCCTGCGGCGGCCGGGACGCTGGCGGGAGCTGGGGGACCGGCTGGCACTCTTCCCCGCCTCCCTCCGCCGCGAGGCGTCAGGGGCGGTCTGGATCCAGGCCGCCTCGGTGGGCGAGCTGGAGCTGGCCCGGCTGCTGGCCCCGGCCCTGGCGGCGGCCCGCCCCGGCCTGCGCCTCGTGGTCTCGGTGACCACCCCCGCCGCCCGAAGCCTGCTGGCGGCGCCGCTGCCGGGGGTGGCGGCGACCTTCACCTTCCCGCTGGACCTGCCGCCGGTGGTGGCCCGGGCGGTGCGCCAGCTCCACCCGCGGCTGTTCATCGCTCTGGAGACGGAGATCTGGCCCAACCTGTTCGAGGCGCTCCGCCAGCGGAGCGTCCCCGTGGCCCTGGTGAACGGCCGCATCTCCGATGCCAGCCTGGCCCGTTACCGGCGCCTCCCGGGGCTGCTGGCCCGCGCCCTGGCGGCCGTCCGGCTGGTCTGCGCTCGCACTCCCCGTGACGCCGAGCGCTTCCAGGAGCTGGGGGTGGCCGGAAGCCGCGTGGCGGTCTGCGGGGATCTCAAGTTCGACCGCAGGCCGCCCGCGGCCGGCGACCTGGCCCCGGACCTGGCCGCCCGCCTGCGCGGCCGGCGCGTCCTGGTGGCCGGCTCCACCCATCCGGGCGAGGAGGAGGTGGTGCTGGCGGCGGCCCGGAGATCCATGAGCGCCGGGCCTCTGACCGTGGTCCTGGCCCCTCGCCACCTGGAGCGTCTGGCCGAGGTGGAGCGGCTGCTGGCAGGCTCCGGTCTCCCCTGGCAACGGCGGACGGCGCTGGCATCGGCGGGGCCCGTTCCGGACCCGGTGGAGGTCCTCCTCCTGGACACCCACGGCGAGCTCGCCTCCCTCTACCCGGCCGCGCAG
>JBFGDW010000038.1:0-16477 GCA_041580435.1 Candidatus Polarisedimenticolia bacterium
GCGATGACGGCGTCGATCTCCTCCGGGCGCAGGCCCCCCTCTCTGTCGGCCCAGGCCGGCATGCGCCGCCCGGGACGCCCGTGGGCGATGGTCTGGCGCAGGAACTCGTCGCCGGCCACCGCAAGGAAGGCCGGCTGGGCGATGGCGGGGAAGGCGGGCATGCCGGGATAGCGCATCCCCTCGCCGACGGGGCCGTGACAGGCGGCGCAGAAGGTGCCGTAAAGGGTCGCACCGTCGGTGGCGAACTCGCGCTGGCCGAAGCGCTCGGCGCGGATCCGGTCGGCGGGCCAGAACGCCTCGGGCACCTCGGTCCGGCGCAGGGAGAGCATGTAGAAGGTGAGGCGGTCGATCTCCTCCTCGCTCAGGGCCAGGTCCGGCATCTGGGAGCCGGGCACGACCCGCCCCGGGGCGCGGAAGTGCTCCCGCAGCCAGCCGTCCAGGGTGTGCTTCCCCTCCACGCCGGTGAAGTCCAGCTGTCCCGGGTCGCGCTGGCCCATGCGGGTCAGATCAGGTCCGTCGTCGCCGCCCACGCCGTTCACCGGGTGGCAGCCGCGGCAGCCCAGGGAGTGGAAGAGCGCCTTGGACTCCACCAGCCCCGGGGCGCCCACCCGGGAGCGCAGGTAGATGTCCACCAGGGCCCGCTCCTCCGGCGGGAGTGGCGCGAAGGATGACTGCCAGGGTCCTCCGGCGGCCGTCTCGAGCTCCTGCTCCAGGCGGCGCAGGTGGGACGCGTGCCAGTCGGGTAGGGGGCCGGCGGCACCGGCCCGGGACAGATCGGGCCCCTCCATGCCGCCGGCATCCCCGGGGCGCTGTGTGCCGCCGCGCTCCTCCACCCGGTGGCAGGCCAGGCAGTCGTGGCGCTCGAACAGGGCGTGCCCCCGCTCCAGGAGGTCCTGGCGCGGGACCTCAAGGTGGGTATGGCAGCTTCCGCAGCCGGCGAAGGCATCCGCCGCCGGGATCATGGGCCCCGGCCAGTGGGGAACGTCGCCATGGGCATCGGCCCGGCTGGTGGCCCGTCCCTGCCCGCCGTGGCAGACGGTGCAGCCGAAGCTGCCGGGATCGTGGGCCACGTCAGGATGGGCGGCGAAGAGGGGATCCCCGGGCAGCCCGGACTCGCCGGCGGCCATGCCCACGTGGCAGCTCACGCACCGATCGGCCACGTCCAGGGCCGGCACCACCACCTGCCGGAGCTGGACGGCGAACTCGGCGCGGCGATCCTCCGGCAAGGCCTGGCGGTAGGCGCGCTGGGCCACCCGCCACTCCTGGAGCCGGTTCTCGGCGTAGGCGGCCCAGCCCAGCAGGGCCAGGGTGCCCAGGCTCGACCACAGGAGCAGGTGCTTGCTGGCCCGCACCCTCAGTGCCCCGGCCACATGGCGGGTGACCAGTAGAAGTCCCAGTTGGGGCCCCTGAAGTAGGAGCCGATCACCGTGAGCACGATGAAGCCGCAGAGGAAGCAGGTGAAGAGGGCCAGGGCGCCGGCGCGGGTGGAGTCGTGGCGGCGCACCATGGCCACCGAGAAGAGGGCGTACAGCAGGGTCAGCAGCGTGCCTGGATTGAGGACGGTGATGAGAAGCTGGGGCGCCTCGGGCCACCACTCCCGGATCCAGCCCAGGCCGATGGCCACCGCCTCCACCCCCAGCACCGCCCCCAGCCCGAAGGCGGCCGAGACCGCCACCAGCCGCCCGCCGCCGGGGCCGCCGAACCACTCGCCGGTCCCCGCCCGCTCCCGGTCCAGGTAGGGGATGAGGGCCAGCCCCAGGACCACGATGGCCGGGATCCCGATGCCCCCCATGAACGCCGAGAAGGAGACCAGCTCCTGGAGTCCCAGGAAGTACCACGGCGCCTTGGCGGGGTTCTCCGGCACGGCCGGGTTGGCCAGCTCCTTGAGGGGGGCGTCCAGGGTGATGGCCAGGGCCAGGCAGACGAAGATGGTCAGCATGAACACCGCCAGCTCCGCGTAAAGAAGGTGGGGCATGGAGGGGAGCGTCCGCTCGGGCCCCCGTCCCACCGCCGGCGAGCGGCCCGGCACCACCGCCGCCAGGTGGTAGGTCTTGTGGGGCTCGTCGGTGAAGACGGGTGTGATCCCCTCGCCGGGGCCGACCCTGAGGTCCGCATCCTCCGGGCGGGTGAGGCCGCCGTCCTTGCGCACCCTCCAGAAGTGGACGGCCAGCAGGGCGGCCAGGGCCAGGGGAAGGATCATGACGTGAAGCAGGTAGAAGCGGATGAGCGCCTCGGCCCCCACCTCCTCGCTGCCCAGCAGGAGCAGCTTCTGCAGCCCGCCGGGATCAAACCAGGCCGTCACTCCCAGGGCGTCGGTGACCTCCCGCGGCGACTGGGCGATGTTGGCGCCGATGGTGATGGCCCAGAAGGCCAGCTGATCCCACGGCAGCAGGTAGCCGGTGAAGGCGAGACCCAGGGTGATGACCAGAAGGCCCATGCCCACCACCCAGTTGAACTCACGAGGCGGGCGGTAGGAGGCGGTGAAGAAGGTCCGGGCCATGTGGGCCAGGACGCAGATCACCATGACGTTGCCGGCCCAGCGGTGGATGTTGCGGATGAAGCGCCCCGTGGGGACCACGAAGTGGATGTCCTTGATGGACTGGTAGGCCACGTCGGGGTAGGGCTTGTAGTAGAACATGAGGAGCACGCCGGTGATGAGGGTGACGGCGAAGGCCGAGAAGCTGGCGATGCCAAGGCCCCAGGTGGTGCTCCAGCGCAGTGACCAGCGGTGCACGCGCACCGGGTGCAGGTGCAGGAAGACGTTGCCGAAGATGAAGCCGGAGCGGGTCCGGTCGGTGGTGGGGGCCCCGCCCCGGGAAACGGATGCGGTGAAGCGCTCCGGCAACCGGCGCAGGTTCTCCAGGAAGCGGCCCAGGGCGGTGGTGGAGGCGGCGGCAACCAGGGGCCGGCTGGAGCTCACGCCTGCTCCAGGGGCGCCGGCGGCACGGTCTTGCCCGCGTCCACCACGTAGACGCCGCCGCCGGCGTCGCGCACCTCCAGCCAGGGCAGCGCCGCCGGCGCCGGCCCCTTCTGCACCTCGCCGGCCCGGTCGAAGCGGGAGCCGTGGCAGGGGCAGTGGAACCCCCCGGCGTCGGGCTTGACGATGCAGCCCAGGTGGGTACAGACGGTGGAGATGGCGCGCACCTGGCCGCGGTGGCGGAACAGTGCCACGGACCTGCCCGGCGGGATGAATGCCTCGCCGTCGGCCAGTGACTCGGGCAGGGCCACCCGGAACTTCCTGGAGGGCGAGGGGAGGACGGCCGCCTTGGGAAGGCGCAGCATCCCCAGCAGGGCAAAGAACAGGGCGGCGGCTGCCGAGCCCACGGCGGCCAGCCCCAGGAAGTCGCGGCGCGGCAGCGTGGGGGGATCGAGGCGCGAGGGGCGGGGGCCCGGCTCCCTTCCAGTGTGAACGCTCATGCCTCCCTCCAGAGGGTGGTGAAGCGGACGCGCTCCATGGTGATGGCGTCGGCGGGGCAGCGCACGGCGCAGAGCCCGCAGCGGATGCATCGCGCCTCGTCCTTGAGGATGGCGGAGTGCTCGGCCGGGTCGGCTCCCTGGGGCAGGCAGCCCCGGGCCGCCGCCTGGAGCTGGGGCGTCGGCTCCAGATCGGCCAGACTCACCAGCTTCAGGCAGAGGGTGGGGCAGACGTCGACACAGCCGCCGCACAGGACGCAGCGGCTGCCGTCGAACACCGGCGTCACGCCGCAGTCCAGGCAGCGGGAGGCCTCCTCCCGGGCCTGCTCTGGGCTGTATCCCACCTCCACCGCGGCGTCGGGGCGGGCCAGGCGCTCGGCCGGGTCCAGGGTGGGGAGGGGCACGCGCCGCCGCGCCTCGTACCCCCGCTCCCGGCTCCAGGCCTCCTGGGGGACGTGGGCCTCCAGGCACTCCATGGACACGGTCCGCCCGGTGACGTGGCGGTAGACGGCCCGGGCGGCCCGCTTCCCCGACGCCACAGCGTCGATGAGCAGCCTTGTGCCGTGGGCCAGATCGCCGGCCACGAACACCCCTGGCGCCGTGGTGGACTGGGTGTCGGGATCGATTCGCGGCCAGCCGGGCCGGGCCTGCTCCACGTCGGCCCCGCCGTCCTCCAGGAAGCTCAGGTCGGTGGCCTGGCCCGCCGCCAGCAGCACCGTGTCGCAGGCCACCAGGCGCGTCTGTGCGTCGTCGAAGACGGGGGCGAAGCGGCCCTCGCCGTCGTAGACGCGCAGGCAGCGCCGGAAGAACACGCCGGTCACCTCGCCGCCGCCGCCGCGGCGGATCTCCGCAGGGCCCCAGCCGTTCAGGCGCAGGATTCCCTCCTCGTCCCCCTCGCGGATCTCCACGGTGTCGGCGGGCATCTCCTCCAGGGTCTCCTGGGAGGCCAGGTGGACCCGCGCCACGCCGGCGAGGCGCGCGGCGGTGCGGGCGGCGTCCAGGGCCGCCTGGCGGACCATGGTGCGGGCCACGTCGTAGGCCACGTTGCCGCCGCCGATGACCACCACCTCCCGGCCCAGGTCCACCGGCTCGCCCAGGGAGATCCAGCGCAAAAAGTCCACGCCGCCGTAGACCCGGGGTCCGGCCTCGCCGGGCAGGCCCAGCATGCGCGGCCGCTTGGCCCCCACCGCCAGGATCACCGCCGCGTGGTCCCGGCGAAGCTGGGCGAAGGAGACGTCCCGCCCGACCACCGTGCCGCACCGGATCTCCACGCCCAGCGCCTCGATGACCGCCACCTCGCGACGGATCAGGTCCCGGGGCAGCCGGTAGCCTGGAACGCCGAAGGCCAGCATGCCAGCCGGGATCGGCTCCATCTCGAAGACCACCGGCGAGAACCCCAGCAGGGCCAGGTCATGGGCCGCCGCCAGGCCCGCCGGTCCGGCGCCGATGATGGCGACGCGCTCCCCTGCGGCGGGAGTGAAACCGCCGCGCAGGAAGGCGCGCAGCAGCGCCGCCATCTCCTCCGGGCCCGCGCCCTCCTCCGGGGTGAAGCCGCGGAGATCCTCCAGCACCTGTCCCGGTTCGCGCGCCTCCACCCCGGCCTGCTCGCAGGCGAAGCGCTTGAGGGCGCGGATGGCCACCGGACGGTCGGTGCCCACGACGCAGCCGTCGTCATCGGTGAGGGGGATGCTGCCCCGCCGGCAGGCCGCCTCGCAGGGGGCGCCGCAGATGCGGCCGCAGATGGAAGCGAACGGGTTGGGGCCGCGGGCGATGAGGTAGGCCGCGGCGAAGCGGCCCGCGGCGATGGCCTGGACGTAACCCCTGGCATCGGTCCCCACCGGGCAGGCCTGCTGGCAGGCCACCAGCCCGCGGTGGTATCCCTCACCCGGGACCTCCACGCGCATGGGCGGCGGTCGCCAGGGAGCGGGCTGTCCCGCACCGGGGTCGGGGGAGATGGTCGGCGGCACCACGGCCCATCAGCAGGTTCAAGAACCGTTCCAGCGGCGCGGCCCTGGTCTCCGGTGTGATTTCCACCAGGTTGTGGGCCGGCCTGGGTGGCCCTGCCGACGTCGCTGCGCCCCTTCACCCAATTCGTGGGTGCCTGCCCCCATGCTGTGTGGGTTCACCCACCCAGGTGGCTGCCTGCCCCACCTCTCGCGGGACGCTCAGCCGGCCTGCCCGGACGCCTCCTGGAACAGGTGCACGTCGCGCTGCGGGTAGGGGATGCTGCACCCCGCGGCCTCCAGCTCGACCTTGAGACGCCGGGTGAGGTCCCAGCGCAGGGCCCAGTAGTCCTGCCGCTTGCACCAGGGGCGAATGACCAGGTTGACCGAGGAGTCGGCCAGCTCCCCCACGGCGATGACCGGCTCCGGCTCCGGCAGGACCCTCTCATCCTCCTCCAGGGCCTTGCGGATGACCGCCATGGCGGTGTCGATGTCGTCGTCGTAGCCGATGCCGAGGGTCATGTCGTTGCGGCGCGTGTCGTTGGCGGCGAAGTTCTTGATGGTCTGGCCGAAGATGGCCGAGTTGGGGATGATGACGCGGATGTTGTCGGGGGTGTTGAGGCTGGTGTTGAAGATCCCGATCTCCGCCACGGTTCCCGACGCGCCACCGGCCTCCACGAAGTCGCCGGCCCGGAAGGGCCGGAACAGGAGCAGCATCACCCCCGAGGCGAAGTTGGACAGCGTCCCCTGCAGGGCCAGGCCCACGGCCAGCCCGGCGGCCCCCAGGACGGCGATGAACGACGCCGTCGGGATCCCGAACAGGCCCAGGACGGCGATGAGCACGAAGGCCAGGAGCAGGTAGTAGACCAGGCTGCTGACGAACGGGATCAGGGTGTCATCCACGCTGCTGCGCTGCAGCAAGCGGCGCACGGCCCGGCGGGCCATTCCCGCCACCACGCGTCCGATCACCAGCACTGCCAGGGCGCCCAGCACCCGGACGCCCCAGGTCAGCATCAGGTCCGTGAGGACGGGGAGGAGGGACTGCCAGTCGAGGCTGCCTTTGTCGTTCATGCCAGCTCCTTCAGTTGGAATCGTGGGATGGGCCGCAGCCCGTGCGGCCGCCGGATGGCGCGGGAGGCCTACTCGGGCTGATGGGGCAGGCCCTGGAGCGGCCCCAGCTCCATCCTGTCCCGCTCGGACACCGGCGGGCTCTGCATGTAAACCAGGAGAAGCTCGGTGAGACGGCACAGGCCGTCCAGATGGGTGCGCTCCCAGCCGTGGGACGCGTCCATGCCGAAGCAGACCAGGGCCGTGCGGATGTCGTTGCCGGCCTCCACCGCCGAGGCAGCGTCGGTGCGGTAGTGGCGGAAGAGGTCGCGGCGCACCGGGATGCCGGTCTCCTTGGCCAGCTTGAGCAGCTTGTGGCTCAGGTGATAGTCGAAGGGTCCGGTGGAGTCCATCATGGCCACCGTGACCTCGTCCTCCACGGTGTTCTGCCCCGGCGCGGAGGTCCCGCCGTCGATGCTCACCATCTCGGCCACGTCCTGGTGCAGCACCGCAGAGGCCCCCGAGCCCACCTCCTCGAAGACGGTGAAGAGAAGATGGCAGTCCACGGGCAGCTCCAGCTCCTCCCGGCGCACCAGCTCGGCGGCCGACAGCAGGCAGGCGATGCCGCCCTTGTCGTCCAGGTGCCGGGAGACCACGAACCCGGTCTCGGTGATCTCCGGCTGGGGGTCCACCGCCACGAAATCCCCCACGTGAAGGCCCAGGGCCTCCAGGTCAGCGCGGCTGGAGACGGGAGCGTCCACCCGCACCTCCACGTGGTCCCACGAGGTCGGCTGGCTATCCACCTCGTCGCCGTAGGTGTGCCCCGAGGCTTTCAGGGGCAGGATGGTTCCCCGCTGGTGGCTGCCGTCGCTGAAGATGGTGACCCGGGCGCCGGCAGCGAAGCGGCTGGACCACCCGCCCACCGGCGCCAGGGCCAGGCGGCCGCCGGGCTTGAGCTGGCGCACCATGGCCCCGATGGTGTCCAGATGCACCACGAGGGCGCGGTCCGGCGAGGAGCGCCTGCCCTTGAGATCGGCGCGGATGGCCCCGCGCCGTGTGAGCTCGAAGGGAATCTCCAGCCGCTCCAGCTCCTGGCAGACATGTCGGACGATGGCATCGGTGTAGCCCGAGGGGCTGGGGATGGCGAACAGCTCCATGAGGCGGGCGATGAGGGCGTCGCGATCCACGCTGGGCTTGCGCATGGGTCAGGGCTCCAAAGGGAAGGGGGCTCAGCGCGCCGCTGGGCGCCGGGCCGCCGTCTGGGGAAAGAGGAAGTCGATGAACCGCTCGGCCGTGGGCTGGGGCTCGTGGTTGGCCAGCCCGGGCCGCTCATTGGCCTCGATGAACACGTGCCTGGGACCCTTCAGGTCGGGGACCATGAGGTCCAGGCCCACCACCGGGATGGCCAGGGCGCGCGCGGCACCGAGGCACGCCTCGGCCACCTCCGGGTGCAGGTCGCCGGTCACGTCGTGGATGGTGCCGCCGGTGTGCAGGTTGGCGGTCTTGCGCACCGTCAGGGTTGCACCCGGTGGCAGGGGATCGTCCATCCCGTATCCCTCGGCGCGGATCACCCGCTCGGTCTCGGCGTCCAGGGGGACCTGGCTCTCTCCGCCGGTGGCGGCGGCGCGGCGCCGGTTGTACTTGCCGATGAGCTCCCGGATGGTGTGCTGGCCCGTTCCCGTGATGACCGGCGGGCGGCGGACGGCGGCGGCTACGACCTGGTGGTCGATGACGATGACCCGCAGGTCCTCCCCTTCCACCATGGCCTCCAGGATCACGTCAGGGCAGATCTGGCGGGCCGCGTCGATGGCGGCCGGCAGGTCGCCGGCGGAGGCCAGCCCCAGAGTGATGCCGGCGCCCTGCTCGCCCCGGGCCGGCTTCACGGCCAGGGGGCCATGCTCCTCCAGGAAGCGGGCGTCCTCCCCGGGATCACCGGCCGCTTGCTGGGCGGGGACGGGAAGTCCGGCGCGCTCCAGGCAGTCCCGGGTCAGGCGCTTGTCATCGCAGCGGGACAGGGCCACGGCGCTGGTCATCTCCGTGAGGGACTCCCGGCAGGTGATGGCGCGGCCGCCGCGGCTCAGAACGAACCAGGAGCCCGCCGCGTCCAGCACCTCCACCTTGATCCCCCGGCGCCGGGCCTCGTCCACGATGATCTGGGCGTAGGGGTTCAGCTCGGTGGCCGGCGGCGGCGCGGTGTAGAGCTCCTCGTTGATGGGGTTCTTGCGCTTGAGGCAGAAGACCGGGACCCGGGCGAACCCCAGCTTCCGGTACAGGCGAATGGCCTGGGTGTTGTCGTGCATCACCGACAGATCCACGTAGTTCCGCCCGCGGGCGAAGTAGTGCTCGGCCAGGCGCCGGACCAGCCCCTCACCGACCCCTGGGAGCTCCGCCTGGGGATCCACGGCCAGGCACCAGAGGCTGGTGCCCCCCTCCGGGTCGTTGAACACCTCCACGTGATCGACGCCGGTGACGGTCCCCAGGATGCGGCCGTCGGCCTCCGACAGGGCCACGAAATAGGTCAGCCGGCGGGTGGCGTGCATCTCCAGCATGAAATCGGGATCGCTGGGCACCATGCGGCGAGTCTCGTAGATCCGGTTGACCTCGATGGCGTCGTTGCGTGTGCGCAGCCGGCGGATGACGAGTCCCTGGAGCTGCTCGGTCCGGGGGCGGTAGTTGTAGGACCAGAGCCGGTAGGTATGGGATGGATCCAGGAAGAGCTCCTGAGGCGCCAGGGAGACCAGCACGTGGGGGTCCCGCAGGTAGAGGGCGATGTCCCGCCGGCCAGGCTCCTCCTGGAGGAGGGCGCTGGCCAGGGCCTCGTTGCGCTCGAAGGTCTGGCCGAACAGGAGCCGGCCCCAGCCCATGTCCTGGGCCACGTTGGTGGCCATCTGCTCCCGGGCCGGGCCTGGCGGGGCCTCCCAGCTGCGGAGGGTGGGGCTGCCGGTGCGCTCCAGGCGGCGCCGGCGATCCTGGGATCGTGCCATGGTTCAGCCTCCCGCGGTCAGATGCCCTGGGCCTGGAGCCAGTGCTCCAGGACCGCCATCTGCCACAGCTTGGAGCCGCCCAGCGGCGTCAGGTGGGCCTCGGGCTCCGCCAGCAGCGCCTCCACGGCCGCCGGCGCGAAGATCTCGCGCTGGCGCGCCCGGGGCGACTGGAGCGCGCCCCGCACTCGCTCCAGGAACTCCCCTCGCAGGTACTTGAGGGCCGGCACCGGGAAGTACCCCTTGGGGCGATCGATGACCTCGGCCGGGATGACGGACCGGGCCGCCTCCTTGAGGATGTGCTTCCCGCCACGGGCCACCTTCAGCTCGGCCGGGACCCGGGCGGCGAACTCCACCAGCTCGTGATCCAGGAAGGGGACCCGGGCCTCCAGCCCCCAGGCCATGGTCATGTTGTCCACGCGCTTCACCGGGTCGTCCACCAGCATCACGGTGGTGTCCAGGCGCAGCGCCTGATCGATGGCGCGCCGGGCGCCCGGCGCCTCGAAGTGGCGGGCCACGAAGCGCCGGCTGAAGTCCTCGGCACAGAGACGGGGGTGCAGCGTGCGCGTCATCTCGTCGTGGTCACGGTCGAAGAACACCCGGGCGTAGTCGTCCAGCGGCGAGGCGCTGTCCAGGAGGGGAGGGTACCAGTGGTAGCCCGCGAAGATCTCGTCGGCCCCCTGGCCGCTCTGCACCACCTTCAGGTGGCGGGAGACCTCCTGCCCCAGCAGGTAGAAGCCGATGCAGTCGTGGCTCACCATGGGCTCGCTCATGGCGGCGATGCAGTCGTCCAGGGAGTCCAGGGCACGCCTGGCGGGCACCTGGATCCGGTGGTGGCGTGTGGCGAAGCGCTCGGCCACCACGTCGGAGTAGCGGAACTCGTCCCCCTCCTCGGAGCCGACGGTCTCGAAGCCGATGGAAAAGGTGCTGAGCCCCTTCTGCCCCGCCCGGGCCAGCAGGCCCACCACCAGGCTCGAGTCCAGGCCGCCGGACAGCAGCACGCCCACGGGCACGTCGGCCACCAGGCGGCGCTCCACGGCCCGCTCCAGGTGCTGGAGCAGGTGGGCCTTCCACTCCTCCTCGGACCAGCCCTCTTCCGCCTCCCGGGGACCGAAGGCCAGCTCCCAGTAGCGTGCCTCCTTGCGGGCGCCGTCTGGCTCCACCGTGAGGATGGTGCCTGGCGGCAGCTTGCGCACCCCCTTGAGGAGGGTGAGGGGCGGCGGCACGACGGCATGGAAGCTCATGTAGTGGTGCAGGGCCACCGGATCCAGGTCGGTGTCCACGCCGCCGCCCGCCACGAGCGCCGGCAGGGACGAGGCGAAGCGCAGGCCGCCCGGGACCGGGGCAAGGTAGAGGGGCTTGATCCCCAGCCGGTCGCGGGCCAGGGTGACCCGCCCCGAGTCCCGCTCGTGGACGGCGAAGGCGAACATGCCGTTGAACCGCTCCACGCAGGCGGCCCCCCAGGCGTGGTAGGCCTTCAGGATCACCTCGGTGTCGCCGGTGGAGAAGAAGCGATAACCCAGCTGAAGCAGCTCGTCGCGCAGCTCGGGATAGTTGTAGAGGGCGCCGTTGTAGGCCACCGTCAGGCCCAGGTGGCTGTCCACCATGGGCTGGCGCGCGCTCTGGCTCAGGTCGATGATGCCGAGGCGGCGGTGGCCCAGGGCCACGGGGCCATGGGCGGCCACGCCGCAGCCATCGGGGCCGCGGCGCGCCAGGGCGGCGGCCATGGCCTCCACGGCGGCGGCGGACGCCGCCTCCCCGTCAAATCGCACCTCGCCGCTGATCCCGCACACCGTCTCAGGTCTCCGCGGTCGAGGCGGCCCGTTCCGCCGCCGGCGCTCCCGGCGGCGGCTCCATCATGTGGACCAGCCGCTCCAGCGCGTCGAGGATGCGCCGGCGCTCCCGGGGCTCCAGCCTGGCGAACTGGACGCTGAACGATTCCTGAAGGAGGGGCGGTGCCTGGCGCAGGACCCGGCGGCAGGCGGGGGTGGGACGGACCAGCACCCGGCGGCGGTCCTCCTGGGGGCGGCGGCGCTGGATCAGGCCGCGGCCTTCCAGCCGCTCCAGGATCCCGGTGAGCGTCGCCTGGCTCAGGCTCACCGCCCGGGCCAGGTCGCCGGCGGCCGATTCGCCCAGGAGGGCCAGCTCCTGCAGGACCACGGCCTGCGGGCCGGTGAGCCCGTAGTGCCGGACCAGGTGGCGCGAGTGCAGGTCCAGGGCGTGGGTGATGCGGCGCAGGGACGCCAGGACCTCCCGTCCCTGGGCCGGTGGGGGCGTGGTGGCGCGGACCTGGCGTGCGGATCCGTGCCGGGGGCCCGGGCCACGCTGCTCCTTGCTGCCTCTGGCTGGGGGGATCTGCACCTCCGGCGTCCTCGCGCACCGGAGAGGTTATTTTGAACGCAAAATAATTTCAACCGCTGCCGGGGCCGGTGGCGGGGCACCGCCTCGCGGCGTCTCGCCGGCCCTAGCGCCGCGCGAAGAGGATGCCCACAAAGGCGCCCACGCCGGCTGCGATGAGCACCGACTTGAGGGGCTTGGCGCGGATGTACTCCACCACCTGCTCCTCCACCTCGGTGGCCTTCTCGCGCCCGCGCTCGTACGCCTCGGTGGCGCGGGCCCGGCCCCGCTCGTAGGCCTCGTTGGCCCGGGCGCGGGCCTCGTCCAGCTTCTCCTGGGCCGCGTCCTTGGCCAGGTGGCCCAGCTTGCGGATGTCCTCGCGGACGGTCTCTGTCTGCTCGCGCAGCTGCGCCGTTTTGCGGCGCGAGCCGTCATCCATGTCCATGTCCTTGTCTTCCACGTTGGCTTCCATGGGGGTTCCTCCTGCCCCCATTGTGTCACACCGGCGGGCAGGGCTCCAGGAGGGCCGCAGGATCAGTCGCGCCGGCGGCGGGCGGCGCCACCGAACGCCGACAGGTCGGTGAGGATGGCCAGGACCAGGAAGAGGACCTGCCAGAACCCCCAGCGGCCGCTGAACACGTTCTGCACCACCGCGTACCAGAGGGTGGTGTAGGGAACGAACAGGAACCCCAGAAGCGGCACCAGGATGCCGTCGAACGCCCGCTGCAGCCACTGGCTGAACAGGAGCAAGGCGATGAGGGCCACACGCGGGGCCACCAGGCCGATGATGAGAAGCAGGCAGGCCATGGCGCGACCATCCTACCGCACCGGCGCCGTCATGGGTCCGGTCAGACGCGCAGGAGGCGCCCGGCCCCGCGACCCGGGTAGATCCGGGCGTTGGCTCCCGGGGAGGCGTAGCCATTGAGGAGGGTGCGCCGGGCGTGGGCCGACCGGTTGGGGCGGCTGGCGTGGACCACGTAGGGGCCGAACAGCAGGACGCCGCCGGCCTCCAGGAGCGCCTCCTCGGGCGCGATGGGCGCCAGGAAGGGGGGAAGCGTCCCGTCGGCGGGGAGGTCCAGGTGGCCGTGGGCATTGCTCCCGGGCAGGAACATGAGCGGCCCGCTGTCGGCGCCCGCATCGTCCAGGGCGATGACGGTCTGCACGTAGCTGCCGCGCCCATTGACGTCGCGCCACAGGCCCGTCCCGTGGCGCCGGTGGGTGCTGTCCTGGTGCCAGGGGAAGGACACGCCGTCCCCGGGCAGCTTGAAGTGAGCCTGATTGATGAGCTGGCTCATGCGCCGCGATCCGAGGAGCTGGGCGGCCATGGCCAGGAGCCGGACGTCCCGCCCGTAGTGGGCCAGGACCGGCTCGGCGGCGCCGCACCAGACGATGCGCTGGATGCGCACGCCGCCAGGCTGGTGCGGGTCGGGTTCCAGGACGAACCGGGCGCCGCCGTCCTCGCCGCTGGCGCCCAGCGCCCGGGCCCGCCGGGCGAGCCGGTCGAACGCCGCCTGGAGCTCGGCCACCTCCCCGGGCCGGAGGACGCCCGGCTGGATGGTGTAGCCCCGGTGGTGGAACTCCTCGATCTGCCGGCGACTGAGCGCGGCCACGGCCACATCCCCCCTCTGGGCCTGAAGATACGGGGGAACCGGCGCCGCGGCCGCGACATTTTCGAGCTTGCGGCACAGGCCGGTCCCCTGGGGCCCGCCCATCGCCCACGGGGGTGGCCTCCCGGGCCCGCATGGGATACAACCACCCTGCCGGTGCCTGGTCGGCCCGGCGGGGCACGCACGGCGCGGGCCTCCCACCCACACCCCGCGGATGGCGCGGCGGCGGCTCCCTGGAGAGCCCGCGCGCCCGAGAGGACCCCCCATGCGACGCACGACGTGCTGCCTCTACCTGACCATCAGCCTCCTGGCTGCCCTGCCCGCGTGCGCGGCCCCCGAGACCGCGGCCAGCACCACGCCGGAGCTGCAGACCGACGACGAGAAGACCCTCTATGCCCTGGGCCTGGCCCTCTCCCAGCGCCTGCGCAACTTCGATCTCAAGGCCGAGGAGGTGAGCCTGATCCAGGCCGGGCTGGCCGACGGCATCCTGGGGCGCGAGGCCAAGGTCCCGCTGGAGACGTGGGGGCCGCGCATCGACGGCCTGCTCAAGGGTCGCTCCGAGGCGGTCACCGCCAAGGAGAGGGAGGCCGGCGCCGCCTTCGCCGCCGAGGCGGCCAAGGGGGCCGGCGCCCAGCTCACCGAGTCGGGGCTCGTCTACGTGGAGATGGAGCCGGGCAGCGGCGCGTCACCGTCGCCCACCGACACGGTGCAGCTCCAGTACAAGGGGAGCTTCCGGGACGGCACCGTCTTCGACCAGTCCGAGGAGGGAGGCGAGCCGGTCACCTTCGCCCTGGACGGCGTGGTGCAGTGCTTCAGCGAGGGGATCAGCAAGATGAAGGTGGGCGGCACCAGCAAGCTGATCTGCCCGCCGGACATCGCCTACGGCGATCAGGGATACCCGCCCGTCATCCCGCCGGGGGCCACCCTGGTGTTCGAGGTCAAGCTGGTGGGGATCCTGGACGAGGCCGCGAGCGAGACGGCGCCACCGCCGTCGGAGTGACGCCGGCCCTGGCCGCCGGGGTCAGCCCTGCACGACGTCGATGGGCCGCCGGCAGGCCGGGCACCGCATCCGGCTGGCGGACAGCGCCGGGCTCACCTGCACGGCGCGGCCGCACAGGCAGCGGAATGACTCCCACCCCTGGCCGCGGCGCCGGTAGGTGAGGGGGGCGGCGTCGCCTTCCTCTGGGCTCGCGGCCTTCTCCCGGGAAGCGGGGTCGGGCTGCCGGTCATGGGCCTGGGACCGCGCCTCGGGCACGGCGTGGCTGCGGCCGCAGCGCGGGCAGGGGATGCTGGCGGCGGCGAAATCGGCGGGGACCTTGATGGCCACCCCGCAGGCGCAGGCGATGAGGAGCAGGCCCGCGAGCCGGTCCAGCAGATCGGCCACCCCCCTGGCCCGCTCCACCGCCGCCTCCTGGCCGGCCGCCGGCTCCACCGCCTCGGCGGAGGGCTCGCGCGCGGCCAGGCTCCCCTCGGACTGGAGGGTGCCGGCGTCCAGACAGGCCTCCCCGCCTCCCCGCACCTGCCGGTAGGCGCGCTCGTAGTCCACCCATCCGGCCCGCCCGCCCATGGCCCGGAGGATGCGCACCCGCTCGTCCAGGGGCGGGTGGCTGGAGAGCAGGCCGCCACGGGAGGCCGCGCTGAGCGGGTTGACGATGTACATGGGGGCCATGGCCCGCAGCTCGGAGGTCGCCGGCCGCGCGAAGAGGTTGCCGGAGATCTTTTCCAGGGCCGAGGCCAGACCGGGCGGGTAGCGGGTGAAGCGGGCGGCCGAGGCGTCGGCCAGGTACTCGCGCCGCCGGGAGCAGGCGAAGTAGAGCACCCGTGCCGCCAGGGGCGCCACCAGGGCCGCCACCAGGGTGAGGACCATGGCGGCCGCCTGGCCCTTGCCCTTGCCGCCGCTCCGGCGCCGGCCACCGCCGTGCCACGTCATGCGCAGCACCATGTCCGACAGCAGGGCGATGCTCCCCACCATGACCAGGGCCAGGGTCATGAAGCGGACGTCATGGTTGCGGATGTGGGCGATCTCGTGGGCCACCACGCCCTGGAGCTCGTCCCGGTTGAGGCGGCGCAGCAGGCCGGAGGTGACCGCCAGAGCCGCGGTCTCGGCCTTGCGCCCGGTGGCGAAGGCGTTGGGCGCGTCCTGATCCACGATGTAGACCGACGGCATGCGGGCGAGGCCGGCGGCCAGGCTCATCTCCTCCACCACGTTCCAGAGCTGGGGGGCGTCATCCTTCTCGATGCGGCGGGCCCCTGCCGTGTGGAGGATCAGGCCGTCGCCGCCGGCCAGGGCCACCACCAGCAGCACCAGCCACAGGACCAGGGCGCCTGCGGCCCCGGGGAGGGCGCCGTCGGGCCCGATGAAGGCCAGTCCCACCAGGGCGCCGAACCCGGCCAGGAGCGCGGCCATGAGGCCGATGAGCAGGCGCGAGCGCCGGGTGTTGGCCTGGATCGCCTCCCACATGGTGCCGGAGCCGCGGAGGGCGCTCTAGAACTTGACCTGCGGGGCTTCCCGGGCCGCCGTGTCGGTGAGCTCGAAGTAGGTCTCCTCGGTGAAGCCGAAGGTGCCGGCCAGGATGTTGGCCGGAAAGCTCTGGATGCGGGTGTTGTACTGCATCACGGTCTCGTTGAAGTGCTGGCGCGAGAAGCCGATGCGGTTCTCGGTGGCGGTCAGCTCCTCCTGCAGCCCCAGGAAGTTCTGGTTGGCCTTCAGGTCGGGGTACTGCTCCACCACCAGCATGAGGCGCCCCAGGGCGCCGCTGAGGGCCTGCTCCGCCTGGGCCTGGGCCTCGACGCCGGTGGCCGCCACGGCCCGGCTGCGGGCCTGGATCACCCGGTCCAGGGTCTCCTTCTCGTGGGCGGCATACCCCTTGACCGTCTCGACCAGGTTGGGGATGAGGTCCACCCGGCGCTTGAGCTGGACATCGATCTGCGACCAGGCGTTCTCGATCTGGTTCCGGCGACGGATGAGTCCGTTGTAGGCGCTGATCAGGTACACCACGAGGGCGACCACGATGATCAGTACGACGATGAGCTGCCACATGGCTGCCGAGTCTACGTGGCCGCCCCCGGCACCATGCGGACACGATTCACGGGCGGGGCATCACCCTGGTTCGCCGAGCAAGCGACGGTAGATCGAGCCGTACGCACC
>JBFGDW010000039.1:0-16458 GCA_041580435.1 Candidatus Polarisedimenticolia bacterium
CCGCCAAGCCCGCCCGCCACCGTCTCGTAGTAGGTGAACGGCCGCCCGTGGGCCGGATCGACGCCGCCGAGGGCCAGGTTGTTCATGGTCCCCTGGGACGCCGCCGGCACCCGCCTGGGGAGGGCGCCGGCCAGGGCGCCCAGGATCACGTCCACCAGGCGCTGGCTGGTCTCCACGTTGCCGGCGGCCACCGCCGCGCCCGGCGGCGGGTCCAGGAGCGACCCGGCGGGCACGTCGATCTCCACCGGCCGGTGCAGGCCGGCGTTGTCCGGAGTCTCGGGGGGGAGCAGGGAGCGGAAGACGTAGGTCGCCGCCGAGCGGACGATGGCCGGCACGGCGTTGATCCCCCCCGGCGCGGCGGGGGCCGTCCCGTCGAAGTCCAGGCGGACGCCGTCCCCTCGCAGCTGGACCTGCACTTGCACGGCATACGGTCCCCCCTCCAGGCCGTCGTCCTCCATTACGTCGCCGAAGGAGTGGACCCCATCGGGGAGGCTGGCCAGCAGGGCGCGCAGGGCGCGCTCGGCCCGCGCCTGCAGGTGGCCGGCGTAGGCCGCCACCTCCGCCGCACCGCGCCGCGCCATCAGCTCCGCCAGCCGCGCCAGCCCCACCCGCACCGAGGCCTCCTGGGCGGCCAGGTCGCCCAGCCGCTCCTCCGGCGTGCGGACGTTGGCCAGGAGCAGGCGCCGCGTCTCCGCCACCGGCGCTCCCGCCCGGCTCCAGAGCACCGGCGGGATGACGAGGCCCTCCTGGATGAGATCACGGGCCAGGGGCATGGAGCCGGGAGAGGCCCCGCCCATGTCGGCGTGGTGGGCGCGGCTGGCGACGTACCAGGACGGAGCGTCGTCTCCCGGTTTCACCAGGGGCGCCACCATGGTCACGTCCGGGAGGTGGGTGCCGCCCCGGAACGGATCGTTGAGGATGACCAGGTCGCCCGCCCCGGGCCGCAACTCGGCGATGGCGGCGGCCACCGAGGCGGGCATGGAGCCCAGGTGGACCGGGATGTTGCGCCCCTGGGCCACCATGGAGCCGGAGGCATCGAACACGGCGCAGGAGTAGTCGCGGCGCTCCTTGATGTTGGCGGAGCAGGCGCTGCGCCGCAGCACCGCCCCCATCTCCTCGGCCACCGCCGCGAACAGGTGGCGGTAAACCTCCAGCGCCACCGGATCGGGCGCATCCGGCCCGGGGGCCGACCCCTGCAGCCTCACGGCGCCCCCCCGCCTGCACCGCCCTGTCCTCCCTCGGGGCGGAGGCGCAGGTTGCGCAGCCCGTCCACAACGAGCCGCCAGCCCGGCGGCACCACGGTGGTGGACCCGGCCTCCGCCACCACTCCCGGTCCTGTCAGCTCGTGGCCTGGCGCCAGGTCCTCCCTGAGCCAGACCCCCGTCTCCCGGCGGCCGCCACCGAACCAGGCGCCGATGCGATCGGCCGGCGGGGGAGCCGGGATGGCGGCCGCGGCCTCCGGTCCAGGCGGCCTCTCGCCTCCCCAGGGACTCTCCAGCCGGCCGCGGGCGCGCACCCGCAGCGCCACCAGCTCCACCGGCGTCCCCCGCCGATGATGGTCGTAGCGGGCCTGGTGCAGCTCGTGGAACGCCTCCTCGGGATCCTCCCCCTCGGGGACCGACAGCTCGAACGACTGCCCGGCGTAGCGCAGGTCCAGCGTCCGCTCCAGCGCCACGCCGCCCGCCGTGAACCCCTCACCTTCCATCTCCTCCAGCAGGCGCGCCTCCAGCGGGGCCGCCAGGGCGTCGCGGCGGGCCCGCCCGGTCCCGGCCAGCGGCGCCAGCACCGAGCACGACGCGTCGCGCACCACGTCGGCGGCCAGCATCCCCAGGGCGGAGAAGACGCCGGCGTCGGGGGGCACGATCACCTCGGGCATCCCCAGGGCCGCCGCCAGGTCGGCGGCATGGAGCCCGCCGGCGCCGCCGTAGCAGAACAGGGCGTACTGGCGCGGATCGTGGCCCCGGGCCACCGACACCACCCGCAGCGCCCGCTCCATGCCGGCGTTGGCCACCTGCACCACCCCGGCGGCGGCCGCCTCCAGGTCCAGCCCCAGGTCGGCGGCCAGGCGAGCCAGGGCCTCGGTGGCCCGCTCCGGGTGCAGGCGCATCCGCCCTCCCAGGAAGCGGCCCGGCGGCAGCCGGCCCAGGAGGAGCTGGGCGTCGGTCACCGTGGGCTGCCGGCCACGCCCGTAGCAGGCCGGGCCCGGGTCGGCGCCGGCCGAGGCCGGCCCCACCAGCAGGGCCCCGCCCTCGTCGCGCCGAGCCAGGGAGCCGCCGCCCGCCCCCACGGTGTGGATATCGATGAGGGGCAAGCGCACCGGGTGGCCCGCGATCTCGGTCTCGGTGGTGAGGGACGGGCCGCCGTCCACCAGGGCGATGTCGGTGGAGGTCCCCCCCATGTCGAAGGTGATGAGCCGCTCGAGCCCCAGGCGGCGCCCCCATTCCCACGCACCCAGGACGCCGGCGGCCGGCCCGGACAGCAGCGTCTGCACCGCCTCCCGCCCGGCGGCCGCCGCCGACAGGATGCCGCCGTTGGAGCGGAAGACCGACAGGCGACAGCCGGGCAGCGCCCGCTCCAGGCGGTGCAGGTAGCGGGACATCACCGGGGCCAGGGAGGCGTTGATGACCGTGGTGGAGGTCCGCTCGAACTCCCGGTACTCCGGCAGGACGCGGCAGGAGAGGGTCGCCTCACCCCCCGCCGCCTCCACCAGCCGCCCGGCCTCTTCCTCGTGGTGGGGACGGGCGTAGGAGTGCAGGAAGCAGATGGCGAAGCGCGTGACGCCGGCCTTCCGGGCCCGCTCCACCGCCGCCCGCACCTGGGCCCCTGCCAGCGGCGTGATCTCCTCACCCCTGGGGCCCAGCCGGCCGCCGATGCCGAAGCGCAGGAGGGCGGGGACCAGGGGATCGGGCGGGGCGACGGAGGCGTCGTACAGGTCGGGACGGGCCTGCCGGCCCAGCTCCAGCAGATCCTCGAAGCCGGCGGTGGCCAGCAGGGCCACCGCCTCTCCCTTCCCCTCCAGCAGCGCGTTGGTGGCCACCGTGGAGCCGTGGACCACGGCCGTGCCGGGGGGTGGCGGCCCTCCCGAGCCCTCACCGCCCGGACGTGCCGCCAGCAGCCCCGCGAGCCCCGAAAGAACCGCCCGCGACGGGTCGTCGGGGGTGGACGGGACCTTGTGGGTCCACCGGCGCCCCTCCTCCAGCCCCACCAGGTCGGTGAAGGTCCCCCCGGTATCCACCCCGATCCGCAGCATGGTGGATGGATTATACTGGCGACTCCCGCCCCCCACTGAAACCATGATGCCTTCGGGACGTATGTGCGAGAGAGCCCTGGACCGACCCTGCACGGCGGCGGCGCCGCCTGGCGGGTGGGTCCTTGTTCCGCTTCCAGACCCTTCCTCACAGAGGTGAGCCTGATGTCAGAACCCAAGATCCCCTCCGCCGGGCGGATCGCCGGCGGCCTGGCCGCGCTGCTGGCCCTGAGCCTGGCGGTCGCCCCGGCGCCGGCCCAGAGCCTGGCCGAGTTCGAGGCCAGGACCTCGGTCCACGTTCTCGAGAACGGCTGGACCTTCATCATCTCCGAGCGCCCGGTGGCGCCGGTCTTCTCCTTCGCCACCTTCGCCAACGTGGGTGGCGCTCAGGAGGTCCCCGGCATCACCGGCCTGGCCCACATGTTCGAGCACATGGCCTTCAAGGGCACGCCCAACATCGGCACCACCGATTACAAGGCCGAGGCCCGGGCCATCCTGGAGATGGAGGCGGCCTACCAGGCGTGGCAGGCCGAGCGGCTGAGCCTCAACCCGGACCAGGAGAAGCTGGCCCAGCTGGAGGCGCGCTTCAAGGAGAAGCAGGAGGCGGCCGACAAGTACGTCATCAAGAACGAGTTCGGCGACATCATCGACCGGGAGGGGGGCACGGGCCTCAACGCCTTCACCAACTCCGACGTCACCGGCTACTTCTACTCCCTGCCGGCCAACAAGGTCGAGCTCATGGCCTACCTGGAGTCGGAGCGCTTCCTGCATCCGGTCTACCGCGAGTTCTACAAGGAGCGGGACGTGGTCCAGGAGGAGCGGCGCCTGCGCACCGAGAGCCAGCCCATCGGCCGCATGATCGAGCAGTTCCTGGCCACCGCCTTCGTGGCCCATCCCTACAAGCAGCCGGTGGTGGGCTACATGAGCGACCTGCAGTCCATCACCATCACCGACGCCGAGGAGTTCTACCGGACCTACTACGTGCCGTCCAACATGGTCACCGCCGTGGTGGGGGACGTGAAGGCCAAGGAGATCCTTCCCGTCCTGAAGAAGTACTTCAGCCGCATCCCGGCCGGCCCCAAGCCTCCGGCCCTGCGCACGGTGGAGCCGCCGCAGATCGCCGAGAAGACGGTGGTGGTGCAGGACCCCAGCCAGCCCATCTACGCCGAGGGGTACCACAAGCCTGCGGTCACCGACAGCGACCAGCCCGTCTACGACGCCATCGACGACATCCTCTCCAACGGCCGCACCTCGCGGATGTACCGTTCCCTGGTGCGGGACAAGAAGATCGCCGTGGCGGCCCAGTCCTTCTCCAGCTTCCCGGGCCAGAAATACCCGGGCATGTGGATCGCCTTCGCCGTCCCGGCAAGGGGCCACAGCAACGAGGAGGTTCAGGAGGCCATCCGCGCCGAGCTGGACCGGCTCAAGACCGAGCTGGTCACCGACGAGGAGCTGAACCGGTTCAAGACCCGGGCCAAGGCCGACCTGGTGCGCTCGCTGCGCAACAACCAGGGCCTGGCCTTCAACATGGTCCAGTACCACACCTTCTTCGGCGACTGGCGGGAGCTGTTCCGCTACATCGAGCGCCTGGACACGGTGACCAAGGAAGACATCCGCCGAGTGGCCCAGAGCACGTTCACGGACCAGAACCGGACCGTGGGCAAGATCGTGACCGAGACCGCCCAGGCAACCAAGACCTCCGGAGGACAGAGCTGATGAGGCGCAAAGGAACCATGCGGCCCTGGATGGGGACGCTGCTGGCTATGGCCCTGGCGGCCGCGCCGGCCGCCGCCCCGGCCCAGGTGAAGAAGGTGGACGAGCTGAAGTACCCGCCCCTGCCCCGGTTCAACGTCCCCTCTCCCACCCGGGTGGAGCTGGACAACGGCATGGTGGTGATCCTCCTGGAGGACCACGAGCTGCCCCTCATCGACGCCACGGTCCGCGTGCGCACCGGCGCGCGCCTGGAGCCCCAGGAGCTCATCGGGGTGGCCCAGATCACCGGCAGCGTCATGCGCACCGGCGGCACCAAGACCATGACCGGCGATGAGCTGGACGACTTCCTGGAGGGGAAGGCGGCCCGGGTGGAGACCTTCATCGGCGATGAGTTTGGCGGCGCCTCCATGAGCTGCCTCAAGGGGGACTTCCCCGAGGTCCTCAAGGTCTTCGCCGACGTCCTGCGCAACCCGGTGTTCGCCCAGGACAAGATCGACATCACCAAGAACCAGGCCAACGCCGGCATCGCCCGCCAGAACGACAACCCCCAGAGCATCCTGTTCCGGGAGTTCCAGGAGATCATCTACGGCGCCGATTCTCCCTATGCCTGGAGCGAGACCTACGCCACCATCGCCCGCATCACCCGGGACGACCTGGTGGCCTGGCACAAGAAGCACTACCACCCCAACCGGATCGTGCTGGGGCTGGCGGGGGACTTCGACACGGCCCAGGCCCTGGAGCTGGTCAAGGCGACCTTCGGCGACTGGGCCAAGGGAGCGGCTCCCGAGAAGGTGGACGTGGCCTACAACAAGCAGGTGAAGCCCGGCGTCTACTACATCGAGAAGAACGACATGACCCAGTCCAACATCGCCATGGGCCACCTGGGCATCGTGCGCAACAACCCGGACTACTACGCCGTGGAGGTCCTCAACCAGATCATGTCCGGGTCGTTCGCCTCGCGCCTGTTCTCCAACGTCCGGTCCAAGAAGGGACTGGCCTACGCCGTCCGCGGCACCGTCAACAGCGACTGGGACCACCACGGCATCTTCCAGATGTGGATGACCACCAAGACCGAGACCACAGGGGCCGGCATCGAGGCCCTGCTGGAGGAGGCCCGCAACCTGACCGCCCTGCCGCCCACCGACGAGGAGGTGGCCAAGGCCAAGATGGGGATCCTCAACTCCTTCATCTTCAACTCCGACTCCAGCGGCAAGATCCTCAGCCAGCAGGTGACCTACGAGTACTACGGCTACCCGCTGGACTGGCTCACCCGGTACCGCAATGGCATCGAGAAGGTGACCACCGCCCAGGTGCGGGAGGTGGCCGCCAAGTACGTCCACCCGGATCAGATGGCCATCCTGGTGGTGGGCCCCAAGGAGGGCCAGGACAAGCCCCTGAGCACCTACGGGACGGTCACGGCGGTGGACATCACCATTCCCGAGCCGCCCACGGCCCGGGCCGAGGTCACCGATGAGACCAAGAAGGCCGGCGCGGCCCTCCTGGCCAGGGCGGTGGATGCCTTCGGCGGCGCCGCCAAGGTGGATGCCGTGGAGAGCAGCCTGCAGAAGGCCAGCGCCGCCCTCAAGACCCCCCAGGGGGAGATCGAGGTCAAGATGTCGGCCCTCATGGCCTTCCCCGATCGGCTGCGCCAGGAAGTGGTCCTGCCCTTCGGCACCATGACCACCGTCATCACGCCCGATGACGCGTTCCTGCTCACGCCAGGCGGCACCCAGCCCGTTCCCGACTCGCGGCGCGCCGACGCGCTGCGGGACATGCGGCGCAATCCCATGGTCATCCTCAAGGCCCGCAAGCAGCCCGCCCTCGTGGCTGCGGTGGTGGGCCAGGAGGAGGTCGGCGGAAAGACGCTGCAGACCGTGCAGGTGGAGTGGATGGGCGATGTCACCCTGCTCGGAGTCGATCCGGAGACGGGGCGCATCCTCAAGGTCGCCTACGAGGGGCCTCACCCCATGAGCGGGGCCCGCGGTGAGATCGTCCAGATGCTATCGGACTACCGCGACGCCGGCGGCGTCACCGTGCCCTTCCGCGTGGAGGCCAGCTTCAACGGCGAGCCCTTCATGACGGCCACCACCGAGTCGGTGGAGATCAACAAGCCGGTGGCGGCCGACGCCTTCGCCCGCCCCGAGCCGGTGACGGCCCAGAAGGACGGACAGTAGGATCGAGGCGGCGGCCCCCCGCCGCCAGAACGTAACAGAAAGGGCCGCTCTCCCGGCGCGGGGGGGCGGCCCTCTTTCTTTCGAGCCGGCGGCGCGGCTAGTCCGAGCCGTCCTTGCGGAAGAAGTCGCCCAGCGTGGCGAAGGATCCGGCGCCGGAGGCGGCGCTGCGCCGGTACTGCTCCAGCTGGCGCTTCTCCTCCTGGCGCTCGGCCCGGCGGATGGAGAGGCGCGCCCGGCGGTCGCCCCGCTCGGCGCCCAGGACCAGCGCCCGGATCTCGGCCCCGGGCTTGAACGCCTGGGCCAGGTCGGTGTTGCGGGGCGTGCCGGTCTCGTTGGCCGGGATGATCCCCTGCTGGCCCGGGCCGATGCTGACGATGACGCCGTGCTTCTCCACCTTCTCCACCTTCCCCTCGACGATCCGCCCGGGGCGAAGGGAGATCATCTCCACCTTGTCGCCGGCCGCGAGCCCCTCGGGGGCGGGGGCCAGGGAGATCCTCTTCTTGCCCGACTCCACCTTGAGCACGTGCACCAGGATCTCGGCGCCGGCGGCCGCCTTCTCCTTGTAGGCCTCCAGCTCGGCCGCAGGGATCTCGCTGGCATGGATCAGGCCGTCCACCCCTGGCGCCACCTCCACGAAGGCGCCGAACTCGGTGAGGCGCACCAGCCGGCCCGGCGCGATGGTGCCGGTCTTCAGGGAACCCAGCGCAGCCTTCCAGGGGTCCGGCTCCAGGGCCTTCATGCTCAGGGACAGGCGCCCCTTGCGCTTGTCGGTCTTGAGCACCTTCACCCGCACCGTCTGGCCGGCCTTGAGCTTGTCGCCGGGCCGGGCGATGCGCTGGTGCGTGATCTCGGAGACGTGGATCATGCCCTGCACCCCACCCAGGTCCACGAAGGCGCCGAAGTCCGTGAGGGAGGTGACCACCCCGTTGAGCTCGGCGCCGGGCTGGATGCGCCCCATGGCCTCCCGCTCGGCCTTGCGCGCCTCCTTCTCCAGGAGGCGGCGGCGCGACAGGAGCACCCGCCGGCCGCGCTGCTTGTAGGAGGTCACCTTGAACGGATAGGTCTGGTGCACGTGGGACAGCTGATCGGTGGTGGCCCGCAGGTCCATCTGGTTGAACGGACACAGGGCGATGATGCCGTCCACATCCACCTCGTAGCCGCCGCGCACGATGGCGACGACCCTCCCCTCCACCAGAGCGCCGGTCTTGCTGGCCTCCCGCAGCCGGGCCCGGGGAGTCGCCGGCGGCTCCGGCGCAGGCGCCCCGGACGGAGGCGACGGCTCGCTGCGTACGGAGCCGTCTGCTGACGCGGGCGCCGCGGCCTCAGGCCCGGCGGGCGCGGGAGCGTCCGGTGACGTGGGTGCGGAGGTGTCCGGTGACGCGGGCGCCGCGGCCTCGGGCTGCGGGGTGGCGGAAGGGGCCGCCGTCTTGTCGCCGGCAGGGACCTGTGGATCGGAGTGGGACACCATGCCTGGAGGACCTCGCGAGGGACCCGGTCAAGGTACCGCGTCCCGGGCCAGCGGGCAAGTGGAGAAGGATCCGGGCCGTTTGACACCTGTTTCACGGCGCCACTAGACTCGCGCCAGGATGCTCTTCCGCGCCCTGCTGCAGGTCCTGGTGGTGCCCGCGGCCACCATCCTGGTGGGGGCGGCGGTCATCCTCTTCTGCCCCTTCAACCGGGGCGGGCACCTCTTCCTGGTCCTGGGGCGCCTCTGGTGCCGCATCCTCTGCGCCACCGCCGGTGTCACCGTGCGGGTGGAGGGCCTGGAGAACGTGGACGTCTCCCGTCCCGCCGTCTTCGTCTCCAACCACCAGAGCCTCTTCGACCCTCCCGCCCTCATGCTGGCCCTGCCGGTGAACTTCCGGGTGGTGGCCAAGCGCTCCCTGTTCTACATCCCGGTGTTCGGCCAGGCCCTGTGGGCTGCCGGGATCATCCCCATCAACCGCGCCGACCGGGAGCGCGCCATCGCCTCCATGGACCGGGCCGCGGCGCGCGTCCGTGGCGGGCTGTCGGTGCTCGTCTTCGCCGAGGGGACGCGCAGCCGGGACGGGCGGCTGCAGCCATTCAAGAAGGGGGCCTTCGTCATGGCCATCCAGGCCCAGGTGCCGGTGCAGCCGGTGATCGTCACCGGCTCGCGGCCGGTCCTGCCCAAGGGGGCGATCTTCGCCCGCCCGGGGACGGTCACCGTGCGCTTCCTGCCACCCGTCTCCACCGCGGGCTTCGTTTTCGCCCAGCGGGACCGCCTCATCGCCGCGGTGGCGGAGCGGATGCGCGCGGCCCTCTCCCGGCCCCCCGCCTCCCGGGAGGCCGTGGGATGACCCCGCCCGGCCGGGCGCTGCGCCCGGTGGACTTCGCGGCGGTGGTGCGCGCCGACCCGGTCCTGGAGGAGCTGCAGGCCCGGGCCATGGCCGCCGGCCTGGAGCCGTACCTGGTGGGGGGCGCCGTCCGGGACCGGCTGCTGGGCCGCCGCACCCGGGACCTGGACTTCGTCCTGGCGGCCGAGGAGGCGGCGGCGGAGGCGTTCCTGGCCGCCTTCGCCGCCGGCCGGGGCGCCCGGGTGCTCCCCTTCGACCGGCGCGGCGTGCGCGAGCGGCGCGTGCCCTTGCCCGACGGCGAGGTGGACGTCGTCCTGGCGCCGGCCTCCGGCCTGGCCGCCGAGCTGGCCCGGCGCGACTTCACCTTCAACGCGGTGGCCGTCTCCCTGGCCAGCGGCGAGGTGCTGGATCTCTTTCACGGCCGCAGGGACCTGGCCGGTGGCGTGGTGCGGCAGATCACGCCCGAGTGTTTCCCCCACGACCCGCTGCGGGCGCTCCGCGCTGCGCGCTTCCTGGCCGAGGGAGTGGCCACCCATCTCACCTCAGACACCGAGGCCGACCTGCGCCGGCATGTGGCGGGTTTGGCCCGCTGCGCCGGCGAGCGGGTGGGAGCCGAGATGGACCGCCTCGCCCTCTCGGGACAGCTGGCGGCCGCCCTGGAGAACCTGGACCGCTGGGGTGCCCTCCCGGTCATCGCGCCGGAGGTGGCCGCCCTGGCCGGGGTCACCCAGAGCCGCTACCACCACCTGGATGCCTGGCGGCACACCCTGGAGGCGGTGGCGCTGGCCGACGACCTGCCCCGGCTCGCGGCGGCCGGGGGCCTGGAGGCGGACGCGCTCCCGGCGGGCGAGGATCTCCTGGTGCTGCGCTTCGCGGTCCTGGGTCACGATCTGGGCAAGGCCGACACGCGCACCGTGGATGAAGCCGGCGATGTGCACTTCTACGGGCACGAGCATGTCTCGGTGGTCAAGGCGGCGGCGCTGCAGCGGCGCTGGCGCCACTCCCGGCAGCGCACGCAGCGGGTGGCCGCCCTCATCCGGCTGCATCTGCGGCCCGGCGCGCTGGACCCCGCCGCAGGCGAGCGGGCCTGGCGCCGGCTCGTCCATGCCGCCGGCGCCGACCTCGATCTGCTGGCGCTGCTCTCCCTGGCCGACACCGGCGCGACCCGGGGGGATGGCCACGAGGCCCGCGCCGCCAGCCTGCGCGCCGGCGTGGGCCGCCTGCGCGCCCTGGCGGAGCGGCTCGGGGAGGAGCTCATACGCCCCCGCCCCCTGCTGGGAGGGCGGGAGGTGATGGCCCTCACCGGGCTCCCCCCCGGCCCGCGGGTGGGCGCCCTGCTGGAGCGACTGCTGGAGCTGCAGGTGGATGGGACGATCCGCACGCGGCAAGAGGCGCTGGATGCTCTCCCGCGCCTGGCCGCCGGCCTGGCCGAGGGCTGAGGCGGCGCCCCTCAGGCGGAGCGGGCCATGGCGGCGATCCCCTGAAGCAGCCAGGGAGCGTGCCTCGCCACCGACCCCTCCACCCGGTCCAGGACGTCGGCGTGGGACAGAAGGTCCGGCGCGAGCCCCGCGGCCCGGTTGGCCACGCACAGCAGCGCCGCCACCGGCAGGCCCAGCGCCCGGGCCCGGATGGCCTCGGGGACCGTGGACATGCAGACCAGGTCGGCCCCCAGCCGGCCCAGCATGCGCACCTCCGCCGGCGTCTCGTAGACCGGGCCGCGCACGCAGGCGAGGACCGCCTCCGGCAGGGGGACGCCGCGGGTGTGGGCGGTGTCCCGCAGCGCTGACCGCAGGCGCGGGTCGTACACCTCGGTCAGATCCAGGAAGCCGTCCCCCACCGGCGGCACCCAGCCGGCCAGGTTGATGTGATCCGCAGCCAGCACCAGGTCCCCCGGCGCCAGGTCGGGCCGGATGCCGCCTGCCGCGGCGGTGAGCAGGATCGCCCGCGCCCCCAGCGCGGCGGCCAGGTCCACCGGGAAGACCACCTCGGCCGGCGCCAGCCCCTCGTAGGCGTGCAGCCGCCCCGAGAAGATCGCCGCGCCCCCGGCCGGCGTGTCCACCACCAGCAGCTCGCCGGCATGTCCCTGCACGCCGCAGGCGGGAAAGCCCGGGATGCCGCTGTAGGCCCGCCGCTCCCGGACCGGCCAGTCCCGCGCCACCGCGGCGAAGCCAGACCCCAGGATCACGGCCACCGCCGGCGGCTCCTCCCAGAGCCCCCCCAGCGCAGCCCGCGCCGCCGCCACCGGGGAAGTCACGGCGTGGGCGTGGGTGGCGCCGGCGGTGGGGCGTCCGGCCGCGCCAGGGCGCGGCGCAGGGCCGCCGCCAGATCGCGGGTCTCGGCGCTTGCGGGATCCGCAGCCAGGGAGCGCTCCACCAGGGGCAGCCCGTCGCCGGGCAGGCCGTTGAGCAGGCAGGCGTACGCCGCGGCGTTGAGCAGCCGGGGATGGCCGCGCCCCTCGGGACCCGCCTCCCGGAACGCCTCCAGCGCCTGGGCGATGCGGCCGCTGCGCCCCAGCGCCAGGATCAGGTTGGCCCGCGCCTCCAGGTGCTCCGGCTCCTCCTCCAGCACCCGGGTGAAGGCGCGGACCGCCTCCAGGTAGCGCCCCGAGCGGTAGTCCACCGAGCCCAGGTAAAGCTGCACCTCCACCTCCCCCGGCGCCTCTTCCTCGGCCCGGGTCAGGTAATCCCGGGCGGCGGTCAGATCGCCTTCCAGCAACGCGATGTACCCCATGGCGATGAGATGGGGAACCGAGTCGCCGCCGTGGGCGGCGAGCCCCTGGCGCAGCAGCGGCATGGCGTCCTGCAGGCGGCCCTGGGCCTCGAACAGCCGGAAGACGGCCTCGGCGGCGTCCCAGGAGCCGGGCTCCCGCCGCAGCGCCTCCCGCAGCTCCGCCTCGGCGGTGGCCTGATCCTTCGCGCCGGCGGCGAGCAGTCCGCGGGCCAGGGGGATGCCGGCGGCGCCGGGGCGGTCGGGAAGCTCCGCCAGGAACGCGCGCCCCGCCTCGATCTGGCCGCTCTCCACCCACAGCTCTGCCACCGCGGCGAAGGAGGATGCCGACGGTTCGCGGCTCTCGGCCAGCAGGCGGCGTCCCGCCTCCAGCGCCGCCTCGGTGCGCCCGGCCCCGCGCAGCAGGTCGAACAGCCCGCGGTGGGCCAGCAGCGAGTCCGGGTCGGCCGCCAGCACCTGCCTGTAGGCCGACTCGGCCTCCCAGGTCTTCCCCTGCTCCGCCAGGACCGTGGCCAGGTTGATGCGCGCCCCTGGAGTCAGGCCTCCGGCCTCCCCGGCCGGGGGCTGGGACCCGTCCAGGTAGCCCAGGCTCTTGAGCCGCTCCAGCCGCGCCGCCGCGTCGTCACCGGCCGCGGAGACCTCCGCCTCCACCCGCCGCACGCGCCGCCCCACCTGCTCGTAGGAGACGATGGCCGCGATGGGATGCTCCCGCAGGAACCCCTCCCCCAGCGCGGCGCGCAGCGGGCCACCGCTCATCTCCTCGGCCACCGGCAGCCCCAGCATGGCCAGGGCCGTGGGCGCGATGTCCACCAGCCGCGCCTGTCCCAGCCGGGTGGGGATGACCGGGCCGCCGGCCATGAGCAGGATCCCCGGGCCCACGTGCCAGAGCGCCGCCCGGCCGCTCAGGTCCGCCGGCTCGTTCACCGGCCGCTCGCCGCCGCGTGCGAAGCCGTGGTCCGAAAGCACCATGATGGCTGCATCAGGACCGGCCGCCTCCACCAGCCGGCCGATCACCTCGTCCTGGAAGCGGTAGAAGGCATCCATGACCCCGCCATAGCGATCGGCGTCGGCGGGGTCGACTCCGGGCAGGGGGGGACTCTCGTAGCGGGCAAACCGGTGGCCCACCTCGTCGATCCCCTGGAAGTAGACCATGGTGAGGTCAGGCCGCTCGGCCTCCATGAGGGCGCGGGCCGCAGCCTCCACGCTGCGGGTGGCCGCCACGATGCGCCGCAGGTGCGCCACCGGGTGCTCCTCGCCGCCGGGGCCGGTGGACAGCCCCCCCTCCAGCACCGCCGCCACCTCGCCGTCCATGGGGACGAAGCGGGCCATCTCCCGGCGTCCCACCCGGGAGGGCTCCACCCGGGCCTTCTCCACCAGCGGTCGCACCGAGGCCGGCGCGACGCTGCCGCTGGCCATGAGGGTCGGGCGCAAGGGGAGCAGGGTGTAGGACCAGCGGTCAGCCACCATGGCGCCGCGGATCTGCTCCGCCGGCCAGGTGGCCCACCACCCCACCACGACACTGCTGAGGCCGGCGTCGTCGGCCATGTTCCACAGCGCCTTCACCTTGCGGCTCCGGCCCGTGACCGGAACGTACTGCCCGGTGGGAGCGTCGTACTCCACGAAGTCCAGGACGCCGTGCTCATCCGGCGGCCGTCCGGTGGCCACCGTGGTCCACAGGAGGGGGGAGAGGGCTGGACGCGCCGGCGCCACGCGCCCCACCGCGCCCCGCTCGGCCAGGGCCGCCAGGTGCGGGAGCCGGCCGTAGCGCATCATGGGCTCCATCCGGTCCCAGTCGGCGCCGTCGATGCCGATGATCACCACCGACACGTTGGAGCGCGTCCCAGGCAGCGGGGCAGGGCCGCACGCCGCCCCCAGCAGCAGCAGCGCCGCCGCCCCCGCGGCCCGGCGCAGGGTGAGTCCAGCCGGTGTCACGACGGGAGTCTAGAAGATCCTCAGGAACAGGATCTGCGCCTCCTGCTCCCCTTCCACCGCCTCGATGTCCGAGCGCAGGGCGTAGCCATACTCCACCTGGATGACGAACCCCCACGGCCCAACGAACTTCCCCGCGAAGCCGATCCCGGTGTGGGAAAGGAACTCGGCGTCGGTGAGCAGGTTCTTCGCCCGGGCATGGTCGATCCCGGCGTCGAAGGTCACCAGGTCGGCCACGTTGAACGAGTAACGGACCCGGGCCAGCCCGCCCTCGTCGAACCGGATGCCCGAGCCGGAGAAGCCCCGCACCCGTGTTCGCTCCGAGAAGAACGAGAACTGGTACTGGCTGAAGCGATCCAGGTCCTGGCCGTCCAGCCAGGTGCCGGAGAGGCGCACCTTCTGGAACGGAGCCACGAACCAGTCCTGGCTCAGGGCCAGGGACCACTGTCTGTAGGACTCGAACCGGTCCGAGAAGTCCACCAGGCGGGAGCCCACGGCGGCGGAGAGGGGGTCGGCGTCTCCCCACGCTTCCCAGTCCTCGCGCTGGAACGCCTCGGCCAGGGCGGTGGCCGTGAACCCGCGCCGGTTGAGCTGCACGCTCCCCGCCAGGGAGTGGGTCAGCCCGTCTCGCGGGGCCACGAATCCGGGGCTCGTGTCCTCGCCCAGCTGGTAATTGTCGTAGGACAGGGCGTAGAAGCCGCGGATCTTGACGAACTCTCCCAGGGGCAGGCCCAGGGAGGCGGAGAGGCTCTGCTGCCGCCCCTTCACCTCCACCCCCTCCAGCTCCTGGCCGTCCACGAAGAACCGGTCGGTGGAGGCGAAGCCGATGAGACCCGCGCTCACCGACGCGTCGGCCCGGGTGCCCCAGACGGTGGGATCGGAGAAGGTCAGGAAGTTGGCCGCGCCCGCCAGGAACAGGTTGAGCTGCCGGCCGCGCCCGCCCACGTCGTAGTCGAACCAGTTGACGCCGGCGAAGGGGACCGGGAAGTCCAGGGCCTCGTTGTAGAAGCCGCCGCCCAGGATGAAGCGGCTGCGGCTGTCCGGCTCCATCTGCACCACGCGACCACCCGCGTCATCCTTCACCAGGTACCGCAGCCCCTGGTCCGTATCCCTCAGGATCTGCCGGTCGGAGGCATAGGCCGCCTCCCGGGCCGAGCCGAACTCCGGGGCGTTGATGCGCACGTTGTCGAACCGGATCTCCCGGTTCACCACCAGGTTCAGGCCGGCCGTGTTCCAGATCTGCTGCCCCTCGATGCGGCTGACCAGGCTGGCCGTGCCCCCGCCGGGGACCGGGTGCTCGGCGAAGAGATTCATCTCCTCGTTGGAGAGGACCGGCGCCTCGAGGCCGGTCTGCACCACCGACAGCTTGAGCAGCCGGTAGCTCTCCCGGTCAATCCAGGCGGTGCCGGCAAGACGGGTGGCCTCGCCGTCCAGCGGGTTGAAATCGATCTTCCACGCCGGGCGCCCTCCCACCTCGTCCCGGCCGCGCAGCCGGTAGGCGTACTGGCGACCCATGTTGATCTCCAGGGGCGGGGTGACCACCTTCTCGGGCTGGATGAGGGGGAGGTTGGGCAGCTTGTCCCGGTTCCACCGGGAGCCGTTCAGGAGCATCTCGAGATGCTCGAACTCGGCGCGCCCGTCGGCGTCCCGGTAGTACCGGCTGCGGTAGGCCACGTCGAAGGTGGCGCCGGAACCGGCGATGGTGTAGTGGAACTCGATGAGGGCGTCGGCCATCACCGTGTCCACGCCGGCGTCACCGGCCGCCTTGACCTCCTGATGCCGGGCCAGGATCTCCTCCACGCTGGGATCCCGCTGCGTGCGGACTCCCACCTCCTCCCGGCCCAGGCCGGGAGTGGCGAAGCGCTTGTACTCCAGGAACACCGGCCCGCCGATCCCGGTGAGCGTCAGGGTCGTCCGGTTGGCGCTCCGATCGGGCAGCGCGCCGGTGAGGAACCGCTCCTCGCCGGTGGCCGGGTCGTACAGCACCGGGGAGGAGACGTCGAAGGTGTCCAGGATCACCTGCACCCGTTCCGGCACCGGGCCCACCGGCACCACGAGCACCTGGGCCAGGGCGCGCTCGGCGTCGAAGAACCGGTAGGCTGCCAGCCCGGCCTCGGATCCCCCTCCAGGCTCCGTGAACCTGACGCCTCCGGGCGGGGTGGGGATGTAGCCCGGCGGCAGGCGCCGGTGCATCTCGGAGACGATGGCGGCGCCCCCCCCCTGGAAGGTGATGAGCCCGGCACCGGCGCTGGCGTAGGCGCCGAAGAGGGCCGCCTCGGAACGGGACCCCTCACCGCCGCCGGGCAGATCGGTCATCCACAGGCCCGCCGATGGGTCCAGCGTGAGGCGCAGC
>JBFGDW010000040.1:0-16376 GCA_041580435.1 Candidatus Polarisedimenticolia bacterium
GAAGAAAGGGGAGCCCACCAGGATGTCGCCGAAGCCATCGCCGTTCACGTCCCCCGCCGGCGCGACGGCCGCTCCCTGCCCCTGGGCTGGCGCCGCGGCGGGCGCGGACCAGGCCGCCTGGGCCGAGGGAACGTCCGCCGAGCCCAGGTGGAGGCGCGCCTGCCCCTCCTGGAAGACGTCGGTCCCCCAGTAGAGCGCGCCTGAGAGCAGGTCGCCGAACCCATCGCCGTTCACGTCGCCGGCCGCCGCCACCGAGACACCGTAACCGGCCTCCTCCTGGCCGCCGAGGGCCGACCAGTCGGCGCTGGCGGGCCCCGCTCCGGGTGGCAGTCCGCCAGGGCCGCCCCGCCACAGGAAGACCGCCCCCTCGTTGGGCAGCGGCGCGTCGTAGCGGAAGGCGCCGATCAGCACGTCGCCGTAGCCGTCACCGTTCACATCCCCCGCCGTGGCCACCCACGACCCCAGCAGACCGTCCGCCTGGTCGCCGGAGGCCGTCCAGCTGGCGTTGAGGGGGGTCCCCGCGGGGCCCAGTCCAGCCGGACCGCCATGCCAGACGAAGGCGCGCCCCTCGTCCATCTCGACCCCGTCGTAGGAATCGGCACCCACGATGACGTCGCCGTAGCCATCGCCATTGACGTCTCCGGCGCAGGCCACCGAGTACCCCAGGAAGGCCCGGGCCTGATCCGACCGGGCGCTCCAGTGGGCGCTGGCCGGCGTGCCGGGCGCCCCCAGCCCACCCGGGCCGCCCAGCCAGACCAGGGCCAGCCCCTCCTCGGTCTGGCCCAGGCTGGCGTTGCTGGCCCCCACGATCACGTCGCCGAAGCCGTCGCCGTTCACGTCCCCGGCGGCTGACACGGAGATCCCCAGCAGCGCACCGGGCAGATCGGACTGGGCCGACCAGTTGGCGCTGGCCGGCACGCCATCGAACCCCAGGCCGGACGGCCCGCCGTGCCAGACGAAGGCCACTCCCTCGTCCTGCTCGCCGCTGTCGAACTGGTCGGCCCCCACGATGATGTCGTCGTACCCGTCGCCGTTCACGTCCCCGGCGGTGGAGACCGAGTACCCCATGAGGGCCAGGAACTGCTCCGAGAGCACCTTCCAGCCGGCGTTGGACGGCTTCCCCTCGGGACCCATGCCGCCTGGCCCGCCGTACCAGACGAACGCCGCCCCCTCGTCGGTCAGCACCCCGTTGTACCCCCAGGCTCCCACGATCACGTCGTCGAAGCCGTCGGCGTTCACATCCCCGGCGGTGGCCACCGACACCCCGAGGTTGGCGCCCGACTGGGCACCCGAGGCCCACCAGTCCGGGGTCAGCGAGGGGCCCGCCGGCGAGCCCAGGAAGAGGAACGCCCGCCCCTCGCCGATGCGGGTGGCGTTGTAGCGGGGCGCTCCCACCAGGATGTCGCTGTAGCCGTCGCCGTTCACGTCCCCGGCCGTGGCCACGGAGAAACCAGCCAGCACCGCCACCTGATCCCCCTGGAAGGTCCAGTCGGGAGACTGGGCCAGGATCTCCACGGCCATGGGGCCCGCGCCGGCCGGCTGCGCCAGGACCACGGCGATGCCTCCCGGCCGCGCCTCCAGGCGCACACCGTCGTCCCCGTCCAGCCCTTCCCCTCCGCCGCCGCCCCGCAATCGCCAGCGCAGGCGGGAGCGGCCGGCCGCATCCCGCAGGGTCAGGGCCCGGCCTCCAGGCTCGTTCCAGGGGTGAAGATCCCCGGCCACCACCAGCCGGGCGCGCTCCACCGGCCCGGCGCCGGCCTCCGCACCGGCGCCGGACCGCACGCCCCCCAGCTTCAGGTGCAGCAGGATCCCTTCCGGCGAGTTGACCACCCGCGCCGACACCTCCTCCCCGGGCAGATCGACCTGGCCGCCGTCCACCTCCGGCCGGGGGGCCCGGCGCGCGGAGCCCGGACCGTCACCGGCCGCCACGATCTCCAGGGCCAGCCGCCAGGCGGGAAGGGTCGCTGGGAGCGGCTCTCCCGGGTACTCCACCTCGTCGGCTCCGGCGCCACGGCGCGGCCCCAGCACCAGGCGGCCGTCCGGAGTCACCGTGATGCGCAGTCCGTGGGCCCGGTTGGGGGCCGACCACGCCCCGTCCTCGCCCCGCGTGAAGGCGTACTCGGCCGCCCGGATGGAGCGGGTGATCCCCGCCAGCCAGGAGTCGGGCGGCGGGGCCAGGCGCATCTGCCGCGGGTGCGCCGGGCCGGCTCCGGGCCCCTGCTCCACCGGCCCAGCCGCCGCCAGGCCGGCGGCTGCGAGGCCTGAGAGGAGCGCGGGACGCCAGGTGGACAGGGGACGTCTCCTGGGGCCCCGGGCGGCGACAGCGGCAGGATCGGGGAGCGGCGGGGCCCAGGGCCGCATCCTACGGAAGCCCGGCCGTCCCGATCAATCCCCTCGCGCGCCCGGCCCGCCGCGGAGCATCAGGCGGGTGCCATCGGGAAGCGGCGCCACCTCAACGAGGGGGTGCGCATCCGGGTTTTGCCGGATCGCCTCCTGCACGGCGGCGCTGCGCGGCGTGGCGTGCGCCGGTCCCTGCCTGCCCTCCTTGGTCACCAGCAGGTGGCACCGCTTCAGCCCCTCCGGGCCCGCTGCCGCCAGATCCCGGACCTCGGCCTCCAGGCTGCTTGCCAGGAGCAGGAACCGGACGGTGCTGGCATTGAGCTCGGGCATGGACGGCACCACGCCCACCACGAGCGCGCCGCTGTCCCCCTGGCGCCGCGCCGCTGCACGCACGATCCGCTCCCCCTGCCAGTCCTCGCAGGCGGGTGTCCCCTCCGCCACCGGGTGGAGGCGGAGTGCCGGTGCCGACAGCGGCCCCCGGAAGGTGAGCCACCAGGCCGGCCCCGCCGCCGGCCCGAAGAGGGCAGCCAGCGCAGCCGACCCGGCCACCGCCAGGACCGCGCCCGCCACGGCGCGCCGCGGCCACGGCCAGGGAACGGCGCGCAGCCCCCCCGCGCCCAGCAGCAGGATGGCCGGAAGGGCCGGCAGCATGTAGCGGAAGTCCTTGTTGGGGAGCAGCCCGCCCAGCACCAGCCAGGGGATGGCGGTCCACAGCCACAGCGGCAGGAGCCGGCGCCAGGCCACCAGCCCCAGGACCACGCCTGGCACGAGGAGCCACGCCACCAGGGGCGCCAGCTCCAGGCGGTAGAGGCCGTGCAGGTAGTAACCGAGCCCCGCGGCCAGTCCACGTGGGTCCCCCTCCAGTGCCGCGGCGCCCAGGTTGGTGCGCACGAGCCCCTCCAGGTCGGTGGCGTGCAGCACCGCCCAGCCGGCGACCGGGACCGCCGCCGCCAGGGCGAACAGCGCCAGACGCCGTCGGCCGCCCGGCCGCCAGAGCGCCGGGTCGCGCAGGCTCCAGCCCGCCGGACCGGCCAGGAACAGCAGGGCGGTCGGCTTCACCAGACAGGCGCCTGCCACCGCGGCCCCGGCCAGCCCGGCACCGGCAGCCGACGTCAGCGCGCCTCCCACCAGCAGCGCGGCGGCCGCCGCCACGGTGGCGGTCAGCGCCAGGTCCAGCAGCGCCTCGTGGGCCACGTGGAGCAGGAAGGGGGAGGTGGCCGCCAGCGCCGCGGCGACCCGTCCCACCCACGGCGCCTCCTGGTGGAGCGAGCGCCCCAGCGACAGGATCGATCCCACCAGCAGCCCCAGCAGCCCGATGTTGAGAGCCCCCGCCAGCCACGGCCGCGGCCCCGCCAGGGCGAACAGCGCACCCACCGACAGGGAGTAGAAGGGCGGGTAGCCAGCCGGCACCTCGGCCAGCGCCCGCAGCAGCTCCCACGGCCCACCGGCCAGCCCTCGCGCGTAGTGCAGGGCGGTGGTCAGGTGACCCGCCTGATCCCAGGCCGGAGGGCGGCAGTCCAGGGCCAGCCACAGCGCCAGGGCCAGCGCCGGCGGCAACCAGATCACCAGGAGCTCCGCGTTCTGCCGCCCCCGGGACGCCGCCGCGCCCCGGCGCGGCCGGGCGCTCGCGGCGCGGCTCACTCCGGCCCGCTGCGCAGGCGGAAGCGCAGCGCCTCCGGCGCGTCATCCAGGATCGCCGTCACCTCCTGCCACCCTGCCCCGGCGGCGATGACGTGCCCGGCTTCCTGCCCGGTGCCCAGGCGCGGCCCCAGGCGGCTGCCGCGGCGCACCCGCACCGCCGCCTCCACCACCCCTGCCCGTGCGCGCAGGGCGGCGAGCCCCTCCACACGCTCCACCTCCCCCGGGCCGGGATGGAGGATGCGGGCACCCGCGAACCGGGTGGCCGCCTCCGGGAAGCGCACCGCCTCCCCCAGCACCACGATGCGCAGCAGCGCCTCCCAGGGGTCGAAGCCGTAGGCCAGCTCCATGAGCCGCATGAGGTAGCCCCCTGGCGGCCGCACCGCCACTTCCCCCACCACCGGCCCGGCGGCGGTCAGGTACAGCTCCAGATGCGTCAGCCCACGCCGGATCCCGAGCGCCGCCAGGGCGCGATCGTTGAACTCCCGCACCAGCCGCAGCATCTCCGCCTCCAGGGGCGCAGGGACGATGCTGGCCCACAGCGGAACGTGATAGCGGGTGGGGCTGGCGAAGAGGGTGCGCCCGCCCCGGCGGAACGACTCGACGCTCATCTCCACGCCGTGGATGAAGCGCTCGGCCACCAGGCCCGGCCGCAGCGCGGCCGCAGCCTCCTCCCGGGTGTGCGCGATGACGAGCCCTCGGGCGCCCGAGAGATCCCGGGGCTTGAGGACCAGGGGCATTCCCAGGCGCTCCACCAGCCCCTCCACGGTGCTCGCAGGGGTCACCTCCAGCCAGTCGGTGACCGGCAGGCCGGCGCCCGCCAGCGCCCGCTTCATCTCCATTTTGTCGTGGCAGATGCGGGCGATGGCGGGCTCGGTGCCGCGCACCCCCAGCGCCTGGCGCAGGAGCGCCGCCGGCACCACTCCCCGCTCCACCATGGCCAGCACGCGGGCCGGACTCTCGCCGTCCAGGGCGGCCCGTGCCGCGGCCAGGCAGGCTCCGGCGTCAGCCAGATCGGCCTGACCCCACCCCGCGGCCAGCTTCCGCCGGCCCGTACCGGGCAGGCGCTCGTCCACCACGAAGGCGCGCAGCCCCAGGCGGGTGGCCGCACGCAGGGCCGGCTCCCGGCAACCGACGAAGAGGATGCTGGCAGGCGGCACGCTCAGGACCCCGGGATCCCCGCGCCTCGGCGGCGGCGCGCGCCGGCCTCACAGCCCCACGGCGCGGCCGAGGCGCTTGCGGATCTTCTCCACCCGCTCCACCTGGCCCCGTGCCGGGAAGCGCTCGTAGAACCCCTCCCGGCGGAACTCGGGGAGGAGCTCCGCCCAGGGCTGGCAGCGGGACTCCAGAAAGCGCGCCCACTCGGCGGGGGCCATGGGGAGATCCGGCTCCCAGTCGAAGGCGATGTCGCCGGCCAGGCGGATGAGGGCCTTGAGGGTGACGTCCCGGGTGACCATGTAGCGCCTGTTGTCGCCCCACCCCTCGCGCAGCGTGGAGCGGGCGGCCCGCAACACGTCCCGGAGGAAGCCGTACCCCCGGTCCCGGCTCCAGCCCCGGCCGTCCTGGAAGGCAATCTGGGTGCCGTCCCGGTTGATGACCCGGTGGATCTCCCCGAACACCTGGGCCTGGTTGATCCACATCTCCTGCTGGGAGCGGCCTCCCAGCATGTTGATGTGGTACTGGAGGGGCGAGTCGTCCTCGCTGTACAGCGCCCGCACCAGGCGGGCGGCGTACTTCTTCTCCTGGTCGGTTCCCCACTCGATCTTCTCGTAGAGGTCCACCAGGTGGGACTTGTTGATGCGGGTGTGGGTGGAGTTGATGATGACGAACATCTCGGTGGCGAACTCGCTGGTCCGTCCGTCGAAGATGACGCAGGGGACCTCCACCCGGCCGGCGGCGTCGGGCTCCTCGGCGTAGAAGTGCAGCCCGGCCAGGCGGTGCTGCCCATCGATGATGAGGAACTCGTCGTCGGGCTCGGCCAGGTGCCCCACCCGGTCCTGGCCGGGCAGGGAGCGGAAGGAGAGCTGCTCGGGGGTGAAGAGGAGCACGGCCCCCGGGATCAGGGGCTGGCGGGTCTCGTTCCGGTAGAAGTCCCGGATCTGGCGCACCTTGCGCCGGTTGAGCTGGCGCTGGAAGGCGCCGGCCGTCCCCTCGATGGCGTGGATGAACCGCTCCACGTCGTCGGGGTTCTTCACCTTCTGGCCTCCCACCACCTCCCCCCGCTCGCCGTAGAAGCGGGTGATGAAGCGGACCTTCCTGAGCAGGTCCGCCGCCGGGTAGCTGGCGAAGTAGAAGACCGCCTCCTTCTGCCGCATGCGCATCGCGAGCATCGCGCCACCTCGCAAGAGGAAGTTCTTTGGCGAGACAGGATAAGAGGTTCCCCCGGACCGGGCAAGCGGCCCGGGCGAGGGTCGGGTAGAATGCCCCTCCCCGACGGAGGAGACAAGGCATGAGCAAGAGCCGCCTGGACCCTGCCGCGCTGGACCGGTACGTGGACGGCATCCGCCCCGAGTTCGAGCGCACCCTGAAGCGCCTGGTGGAGATCCCCACCGTCAGCATGGATCCCGACCGCAAGGCCGAGATGCAGGCCGGCGCCGAGGTGGCCGCAGAGCTGCTCCGGGCGGTGGGCGCCGACGTCCGCATCCTGAAGACGCCCGGACACCCCCTGGTGTGGGGCCGGGTGGTCCAGGACCATTCCTACCCCACCCTGACCCTCTACAACCACCTGGACGTGCAGCCGGCGGACCAGGAGAAGGAGGGCTGGCACCACCCTCCCTTCCAGTTCCGGGACCAGGACGGCAAGTACCTGGGCCGCGGCGCCACCGACGACAAGGGGCCGGCGCTCACGGCCTACTTCGCCATCCGCCACGCCCTGGAGCGGAAGGTCCCCCTCAACTTCCAGTTCCTCTGGGAGATGGAGGAGGAGATCGGCTCGCCCAGCTTTGCCGGCGTCCTCAAGGCCCACCGGGAGGAGATGAACACCGACTGCATCGTGGTCTCCGACACCATCTGGATCTCCCGGACGCGGCCGGCGGTCCCCTATGGCCTGCGCGGCGTGCAGGCGGCCCTCCTGCGGCTGGAGACCGGCGCCAAGGATGTCCACTCGGGCCTCACCGGCGGCGCCGCCCGCAACCCCATCGCCGAGCTCATGGACGTGGTCTGCCGCTGCCTGGACGCCCGCACCGGCCGGGTGCGCATCCCGGGCTTCCACGACGACGTGGCCCGTCCCTCGAAGAGGGAGATCGACTCCTTCGAGCGCTCGGGCTTCAGTGCCGCCACCTTCAGGAGGGCCCACGAGCTCAAGTCGCTGCGCTCCGATGACCGGCGCGACCTGGTGCAGCGCATCTGGTCGCGGCCGACCTTCGAGGTCCACGGCATCAAGGGGGGATACAGCGGCGAGGGGGTCAAGACCGTGGTGCCCCAGAAGGCCGAGGTCAAGATCAGCATGCGGCTGGTGCCCGACCAGAAGCCCGCCAAGATCTTCCGGCTGCTCAAGGACTACGTGCGCAAGCTCAACCCCGACGTGAAGGTCGTGGCCGACGCGGTGCTGGAGCCGTACCTGGGGGACTTCTCCGGCCCCTACGGGGAGGCGGCGCGGGAGGCGGTCAAGTTCGCCTTCGGCAAGGAGCCCGCCTTCATCCGGGAGGGGGGCTCCATCGGCGCCGTGGTCACCATGGATCGCACCCTCAAGGCGCCCATCACCTTCCTGGGCCTGAGCCTGCCGGAGCACGGCTACCACGCCCCCAACGAGCACTTCGACTGGGGCCAGGCATCCGGCGGCGTGAAGATGTTCACCCGCTACTTCGAGATCCTCGCCGGCCGGCCATGAGCCCCGAAAAGGCGGATCCCGGGGCGGCGCCGGGCCGGTAGCCGGCTCCCTGCGCCTTTCCTGGCGGGCCGGGAGTGGCCGCTTCCCGTCTGCCTGGCCTGCCTCCGTCCACAGATCGAAAAAAATCCTTAAATCACTGGATCTCAATAACTTGGGTCAGGTTCAGGTCGCTCCAGAAGAGCGCCTTCAAGGATAGTTCAAGGCCCTCCTCCCATCCTCCGGGCATGACAGTTGGGGGATGGCGGCCACCCGGGGGCGGGCGCCGCGGCTCCCGGCGACGATGGGAGGAGAATCCATGAAACATCACCACCTGGCGGTCGCGGGACTCGTCGCCGCCCTTCTGGTTGTGGTGCCCCTGACCGTCCCGGCGCACGCCGGGGCGGCCACCGGCATCTTCGTCGAGCTGGCGGATCCCGCACCTGTGGGCGTCGCCCAGTGGGAGGCGGCCCAGGCCGGCGAGACGTTCGACGCCGCCGCTCACCGTGCCGCCATCCGGGCAGCCCAGGATGCTTTCCTGCAGAGCCTGGCCGGCGCGGGGATCGCCTACACGCTGACCTCCACCGGCGTGGACACCCCGGCGGGGGCCATCCAGCTGGAGAACCGCTACACCGAGCTCATCAATGCCATTCACCTGCAGGTGGGTGGCGCCGACGTCATCCGCGTCCGGCGGATGCCCTCGGTCCGGCACGTCAGCCTGGACACGCCCCGCTTCATCGCCCTGGACAAGAGCGTCGCCTACATCCGGGCCAACGGCCCCGGCGGCACCCGCGCCTCGGGCTACCGGGGGACGGGCACGCCCAACCCCGACGGGAGCGCCTCGGGCCAGGTCATCGCCTACATGGACACGGGCGTGGACCACACCCACCCCATGTTCGACACCACGGTGGATGACTCCCAGTTCCAGGACCGGCTGGGCGACACCCGCCTGCCCCGGCTGGGGGGCGAGGCCTACGTCCCTGGCGAGCATCACCCCAAGGTGATCTACCGGGCCGACTTCTCGGGCCAGCCGGTGCTGGGCGACGACAACGGCCACGGCACCCAGGGCGCCTCCACCGCCGCCGGCCTGAAGGTCCAGACGCCCACCGGCGAGATCCTGGAGGGGGTCGCGCCGGGCGCCCTCATCATGGACTACAAGGTCTGCCCCAGCCTCACCTGCGACGGCAACCTCATCCTCCAGTCCCTGGAGGATTCGGTGAAGCCCTTCGACATCGCCGGCAACCCCAAGCCGGTGGCCACGGTGGTCAACCTGAGCCTGGGATCCTGTGACGGCGACCCGTACTCGGCCGACGCCATCGCCGCCGGCAACCTCCAGTTCTTCGGCGCCATCGCCATGGCCGCCGCCGGCAACCTGGATCTGCTCCGGGAGACCCTCTGCGACGACCACGTGGAGAACACACTGGATTCGCCGGGCTCCGGCCGTCTCGTCATGTCCATCGGCGCCAGCCTCGACCCGGGCAACGCCGCCAACAACGTGGAGGTTCTCCAGTTCAACCAGTCCGTCCACGACCTGCCGGGTCCCGTTCTTGACCCGGGCGCCTTCCCCGGCGAGCCGGGCCAGCCGCTCCTCCAGGCGATCCACGCCTCCGAGTCGGCCCCCATCGTCACGCCCATTGTCCAGCACTACGTGGACGTGAAGTTCGCCGACAGCCCCGATGACTTCCCGCTCACCACCGCCGGACGCATCTGCCTGTCGGAGCGGGGAAGCGACATCGACGCCGGCGCCGCCGGCACGGGCCTGTTCGGCCACAAGGCCGCCGAGTGCGCGGCCCACGGCGGCATCGCCCTCATCGTGTTCAACAACCAGCCCGGCCCCATCGGCTCGGTGCTGGCTCCCTCGGCCATCCCGGTGGTCACCCTGTCCCGGGAGGACGGGCTTTTCCTGCGGGACAGCCTGGGGTTCGAGAGCAGCGACCCGGCGGCCCTGTCCCGCTTCCCGGTGCGCATCAACCTGGAGAATCCCGCCGCCTTCACCCCCGACACGGCTGGCTTCAGCGCTCGCGGCCCCAACAATGACTTCCTGGTGGTGAAGCCGGACCTGCTGGCGCCTGGGGTGGACATCCTCATGGCCGCGGCCCTGGCCTCGGGCGAGCCGACCCGCTACACCACCGCCTCGGGGACCAGCTTCGCCACGCCCCACGCCGCCGGCACCGCCGCCCTCATCCGGGACCCGGACGTGGGCCGGCCGGATTTCGTGGCGCCCATGGTCCGGGCGGCTCTCATGAACAGCGCCACCAACCTGCGCCTGGGCGACGGAGCGACACCCGTTGCCGACGACGACGACCGCAACTTCCTCCACGAGACCGGCGCCGGCCTGGCCGAGATGGTGCGCGCCACCGGCCTGGGGACCTTCATGGGAACCAACGAGCTCAACGGCACGTCCGGACCCGATGACGTCACCCACCCCGACTTCCTGCCCAGCTACAGCTTCGGCGAGCTGGCCATGATCGGCACCGGCCGCCTCGCCTCGGATCCGTCCCAGCAGCGCACCATCACCGTCACCATGGCGGACGTGGGCGGCGGCGGCGGCACCTTCGACCTGGGCATCGTGGACGCCGCCGCGCTGCGGGGCAACATCACCCGGCCCCTGAACGTGCAGGGCTTCTCCGTGAGCCTGGGGCAGTCTGCGGTGACCCTCCCGGCCGGAGGCACGGCGACCTTCGACGTGTCGGTGGCCGTGGACGGCACCTCGGGCGGGCTCCAGATCGCCGGCGCCGACGAGGACGGCCTGGAGGGGACGGACATCGCCTGGTTCGTGACTGCCAGCCGGGCCGGCGAGGACCTGCGCATGCCGTTCTACGTGCGTGCGGTGCGCGGCACCGGCAACCAGCCTCCGGTGACACGGAGCGATTCGGCTGTGACCACCGAGGATCAGCCCGTGGACATCGCCGTCCTGGCCAACGACTCGGACCCCGAGGGTGATCCCCTCGGTCTCGACTCGGTGAGCCAGCCGGCCAACGGCACCGCCACGGCCAACGCCGACGGCACGGTGACCTATGACCCGGACCCTGGCTTCCTGGGCACCGACACCTTCACCTACACGGCCAGCGACGGGGCCAACACCGCCACCGGCAACGTCACCGTGCGGGTGTTCCAGTGCACTCCCACCGCCAGTGGGAGCTTCACCGACGACTTCGAGCCCGACGCCGAAGCTGGCTGGACTGTCGACACGCCTGTGAACGAGAGCCCCACCAGCGTCACCTGGTCGGTGGTGGCCGATCCCCTGGCCCACAGCCTCACCAACGCCTTCTTCAGCGACGCGGCCAGCCCCATCGGCACCGGCGGCACGGGACTCATCCCCACCGGCCGCAAGGATGACCGCCTCACGGCCCCGCCCGTGGACCTGACGCCTTCCAGCCAGCTCATCTTCTGGCACCGCTTCTCCTTCGAGCCCGACTTCGACGGCGGCATGCTGGAGGTGAGCACCGACGGCGGCAGCACCTGGGTGGACGTGGTGGCCGGCGGCGGCGCCTTCGTGGAAGGCGGCTACAACGGCATCCTGGGCAATGGCCGCCCCGGCTGGACCGGCGACTCCACCTTCCTCAACGCCATGAACCGGGTGGTGGTGGACCTGGGGGCCTACGCCGGCCTGGACGTGAAGGTGCGCTGGCGCCTGTTCCAGGACGCCAACACCGGCGCTCTGGGATGGTGGGTGGACGACGTGGAGTTCACCGGCCTGCTGGCCGATCCGGGCTCCTGCAACCTGCCCCCCGAGGCCGGCGACGACCACGCCGTGACCCAGCGCGACACACCCGTCACCATCGACGTGCTGGCCAACGACACCGATCCCGAGGGGGACGACCTGTCGGTGACGGGCGTGACCCAGCCCGCCAACGGCACCGCGACCATCAATCCCGATGACACCGTCACGTACACGCCCAACGCCGGCTACACCGGAGATGACGCCTTCAGCTACACCGTCTCCGACGGCGAGCTGGAGGATGAGGGAACGGTGACGGTGGAGGTGCTGGCGCCGCGCTCTCCGGGCAAGACCACCGGAGGCGGGTGGATTCCGGACCAGGGTGGCCTGCCCACCGGCAACGGCAAGGCCAACTTCGGCTTCAACGCCCGACGCGCAGGCGCCGAGGCCTGGGGCCACCTGACCTACCACGCCAGCAACAGTGGCATCTCACTGGAGGGGGACGTGAACGAGGCGTCGGTGAACGATTTCGACGCCGAGTTCTCTGGCTCGTGCACCCTGTCCGACGGCAGCAGCTGCACCTTCTTCGTGGAGGTGCAGGACGCGGCCGAGCCGGGCAAGGGGGCCGACCGGTTCCGGATCAGGGTGACCGGCCCTGGCGGAGGAGTCATCCACGAGGCCGACGCCCTGCTGGGCGGCGGCAACGTCCAGGTCAAGCCCGGCAGCTAGACCTGGGCCGTCAGGGAACCGACCCGACAGGGGAGGGGGCGGCAACGCCCCCTCCCCATTTTTTTGGCGACGGTCCTAGCCGCCCACCTTCTCCACGCCCAGCGCCTCGAGACGCGCGGCCACATCGTCGCCGGCGCTGGTCGGCTTGACCTCCCTGTCCACGAACAGGATCTTGCCGTCGGTGCCGATGTAGAAGGTCCAGCGGAAGGGGACCGGCCGCTCGTCGTTGACCACGCCGTACGCCCGGGCGACCTCCTTTCCGGGATCGCTCAGGATGGGGTAGTCGAGACCCAGGGACTCGGCGAACTTCTTGTTGGTGTCGGGGTCATCCACGCTGGCCGCGAAGTAGGCCACCTTGAACCGCCGCAGGCGATCGCCGCTCTCACGGAGCGACTTGCACTCGGCGGTTCAGCCCCCGGTGAACGCCTTGGGGAACCAGGCCAGCACCACGACCTTGTCCCCGGCGAGGGATGCGAGGCTGTGCTCCTTGCCATCGCTCCCCGGGAGGGTGAAGGAAGGTGCGGCGTCGCCGGCGTCCGGCGCCGCAGCGGTAGCAGGAGCCGGGGCGGCGGGCGCCGCGGCGGCCTTGGGCGGTGGACTGTCTCCTCCCCCCGCGGCCATGGCGACGCCGGCGAGTCCCGCCATGAGCAACATGGGCCACCTTTTCATGGGCAATCTCCTTTCCTGGGTGAGCTTCAACCGGACGTGGACGGGCTGGCCGGGATCCGGCCGAGCTCGTCCCGGACCATGGCCAGCAGCTCGCTGAGCTTGAAGGGCTTGGCCATCACGGGTGCATTGTCCGGTGCCATCCCGCCCAGCGGTGCGTCCTGAGTGTATCCCGACATGTAGATGACCCGGATCTCGGGACGCTCGCCCCGGATGCGCTCCGCGAGCTCGGGCCCCTGCATCCCCGGCATGACCACGTCGGTGAGCAGCAGGTGGATGGGCCCCACGTGGCTGCGGCAGATGGCCAGGGCCTCCGCACCGTGGGAAGCCTCGAGGGTCCGGTAGCCCGCCTCCTGCAGCCCCGTTACGGCCAGGCGCCGGACCTGGTCCTCGTCCTCGACCACCAGGATGGTCTCCCAGCCGCCCAGCTCCCCGGCCGCGGTGCCTTCGGCCAGCTCCTCCAGCGCCGGCGCCTCGGCCCGTGGCAGGTACAGGTCGAAGCAGCTCCCCCGGCCCGCCTCGCTCCTCACCTCCACGAAGCCGCCCAGCCGCCGGATGATGCCGTGCACCGTGGCCAGCCCGAGGCCCGTGCCGCGCCCGATCTCCTTGGTGGTGAAGAACGGCTCGAAGACCCTCTCCCGCACCTCCGGAGGCATCCCCTCGCCGTCGTCCTCCACCCGGACCCGCACGTAGTTGCCACCCGGGACCGGGCCAGCCGGGTTGGGCTCGACCTGCCGGCTCACGTTACCGGCCTGGATCCGGATGCGACCCCCGCCCGGCATGGCGTCCCGGGCGTTGACCACCAGGTTGATCATGACCTGCTCCATCTGGACCGGGTCCATGAGAACCGGGTGAAGCCCGTCGGCCAGATCCATGCTGAGGTCGATGTCCTCGGGAATCAGCCGGCGCAGGAGCGGGTACAGCTCCCGCAGCAGGGGACCGGGCCGGACAACCCTGGGCTGGATGGCCTCGTTCCGGCTGAACGCCAGGAGCTGGCGTGTGAGTCCTGCCGCACGTTCCCCCGCCCGCTGGATCTCCCGCAGGCCGCCGGCGATCCGGGGGTGAGATCCCACCTCCCCCAGCAGCCGGTCGGCATTACCCAGGACGGCCGTGAGGAGGTTGTTGAAGTCATGGGCCACGCCCCCCACCAGGGTACCCAGGGCCTCCATCTTGCTGGCCTGTTGCAGCTCCCGCTCCCGGTGCAGCAGGGCCTCCTCCGTGCGCTGGTGCTCGGCCAGGCGCGCACGCAGGGAGGCCAGGATCCAGATGACCAGCACCCCCGCCAGCAGGACCACTAGCAGCGATCCTGCCGCCAGGATGAGCAGGCCGCGGCGCCGGTGCGTCTCGAGCCTGGCCAGCAGGCCCTCCACGCCGGCCGAGTGGAGCCGTGAGAGCTGGAACAGGCTGATCTCCAGGGCCTCCACATGGGCCTGGAGCGGGCCTGGCGCCGTGCGGCCCGCCTCCAGGGCCGTGACGATGGCTCCGTGGTGCCGTCGGGCGCGCTGGATGCAGTGGCCCTGCGCCGTCGCCTCACCGCCCACCGCCAGGGCGGCCAGGCTATCCAGGGTCTGGGCGATGGCCTGCAGCACCGCATCCTCCCTCTGTCCCAGCGCGGGCGTCGCGCCCTGCAGCCAGGCATCCTGGAGCAGCCGGTCCAGGTCCGCGACCCCCTTGGACGCCTCCTTGCCCAGCATCAGGCCTGGCAGGTGCTGTCTCTCCAGCCGGTCCAGGAAGGTGCGCTGCGTCCGCTCCCAGGCTGCCCCCGAGAGCAGCAGCGCCGCGCCCGCCAGGATCAGGACCCCCAGCAGGGAGTAGAACGGACGGAGGATCTCCCGGTGTCTAGCGGCCGGGGATCGCAATTCGCTGGACGCCATGGCGCGCCGCCGCCTCGCTGACTTCCTGGAAGTCGCCGAAGGTCGCCGGGAGGTAGGCGCGCCCTCCTTGACGGGCGAGGATGGCGGCATGCTCGGGGAGGGTGAAGTCCAGGTCCAGGAAGGCGGCGAGGAGGGACTCGCGGAGGTCATCCCGCAACCCCGGCCGGGTCGCCCAGACGTAGTCCCGGTACGGCGGCGTGCGCTCCAGCACGCGGATGCGCGCCGGGTCCAGCGCGCCCGAGGCCAGCATGGAGCCCAGCACCACCGAGTTCAGCACTCCCAGGTCGGCCCTGCCTCCCTGGATCCACAACGCGGTCTGGTCATGCCCACGGGAGTGGATGACCTGGGTGAAGAACGTCTCGGGCTCGAGACCTCTCTGGATCAGGTAGGCCCGCGGCATGAGGTGGCCCGAGGTGGAGAGCTCCGGACCGAAGGCCAGCCGTGCGTCCCGCATGTCGTCCAGCGCATCTGCGGCCTGGCCCGCCGGGACGATGAAGTCCGACGTGAAGTGCAGATCCACGTCGCGCATGACCAGGGGCCGCGCTCCGCTTTCCGCCGCTGCCCGGGTGAAGGTCAAGCCGCCGAACCAGGCAAGGTCCAGCTCGCCCCGCTGGAACCGCACCAGCAGATCGCCGTAGCTGTCGGGCACCACCAGCGAAGTCTCCAGGCCGGTGGCCCGGGTGAGGTGGTCGAGCAGGGGAGCGTACGTCTCGCGGAGCACCGCCTCGGCCTGATCAGGTAGAACACCTACGCGCAGCGCCGTGGGCACGCGGCCGTCGCCGCCGGCGCACGACGCGAGCCCCACCGTGGCCAGCGCTGCAGCCATGCGTCCTGCTGATGGTCCCGGCACGTCCTGATCTCCCGCGCCGGACACTAACACACGCCCGGCTTGCAGCACCGCGCGGACGCCTGGTCCGCGGCGGCGAGACAGATCGTCTTGGTCTTGCTGGACAGGGGGATCGCAAGCGGGTTATAAGAAAGACGCCCGCGCACCGCCGCCGGCCGCAATAGTTTGCCGCTGGCGGTGCCATTGCCAGGGAGGAGCAATGAGACGCCGACGGTTCCCTCGACTCCCGCTGGCCCCCCTCACCGTCATGGTGTTGCTGGCTGGCTCTGCCCTGGGACAGGCTCCCCCCGAGGTGCCGACACTTGCGGTGAGCGCCAGCGGCGATCTGTCCTGGCCTGCCGTCTCTGGAGCCGACTTCTACAACGTCTACAGGGCCGTGGGCAGCGGCGCCGCGCCGCTGGGCAGCCTGCTGTGCCACTCTCCGTCCGTCGCCGGGACGATCCTGCCCAGTCCGCCCGATCCCGAGCCGGGCCAGATCCACGCCTTTGTCGTCACCGGCGAGTCGTCGGCCGGTGGCGAGGGGCCGCCCGGCGTCAGCTCGGGGTCGATCCCCCGCTACCTGCAGGGGGCCTGCGGGCCTCGCATGCGGACCCACGTCCTCAACCGGGCCGGTTACGGCTGGGCCGAGTGGGCCCGGGATCGCATCGTCACGCTGGGGGGCCTGCAGGCTTACCTCAACGAGCAGCTCGACCCCGCCACCGTGGATGAATCGAGCAACTTCACCTACCAGGTCAAGGTGGCGGTCTACGATCCCCTGGTGGACGGCATCGATCTCATCGGCCGGGACATCGTCACGGCGGTCTACGCGCGCCGCCA
>JBFGDW010000041.1:0-16110 GCA_041580435.1 Candidatus Polarisedimenticolia bacterium
CGGCGCGGGCCGCGCTGGCGTCGAAGCTGTCGAAGATCAGGTACACGCCTCCCCAGCTCCTGCCCGTGAAGGCCAGTCGCAGCGCCGCCCCATCGCCGGCCTCTGCCGTTGACATGATCCCCGACTGCTGGATCCCCGGGCCGAGGATGTTGACGCTGCCCGATCCCATCGCCTGGGCCAGATCCGCGCTGAGAACGACGGCGATGTCCGGCCCCGCGGCCTGGATCTCCTCCGGATATCCCGGCGAGGTCGGGCCATGGGCCCTCCGCTCCGGGTACAGCTTCCGCATGGCGAGCTTGGTCTCTCGATCCACCGTGAAGAGCCCCCAGTGCCCCTCGGTCCCCACCCCCTTCCAGGGCTCGTCGAAGGCCTCGAAGAAGAAGACGATGACCTCGCTCTTCCTGGCCCACCTGGTCAGCTCCCTGTAGTAGCGCCGCTGCTTGCGCTCGTCTCCCGCGCGCGGGACATTGAGATTGCTGTCCGTGAAGGTGGCCCAGCCGGCCTCGCCGATGACGATGGTCCGGCCGGGATGGGCCGCGCGGACACCCTCGTAGTTCTCGATGGTGTAGGACAGGCCCTCGTCGATGTCCCTGCGCTCGTACTGTGGATACGAGTGGATCGTGATGAAATCGACCTCTCGCGCCAGCGCGGCCCCATGGTCACGCCACCAGACGTAGTTGTCTGCCACCGTGACGGGCTGCGCCACGCGCCCCCTGACCTCGCGTACGTAGTGGATGACTTGCTCCTCGGGGACCGGATGGGACGTCCACTCCACCAGAACCTCGTTTCCCACGTTCACGGCCACGACCACATCCTCGTACTCGTTGGCCAGGCGGATGCCGTCTTCGATCTGCGCGGCGTTTTCCGCCTCGGCTGCCGGCTCACCGTCGAGCCAGATGCCCAGCATCACGTCCAGATCGATCCCCTCGCTCCGGATGACGGCGAGCACGTCCTCGCCATGCTGATCGGCCTTGTAGACGCGGATGAGCCGCCAGGTGCGGGCGAGGATGCGCAGATCCTCCGCCACCTGATCCCGGGAGGGATAGACCTCGATCTCCGGACTCTGCCCGTGACGGTAGCCGGAGTAGGCGATGGCCTGGCCCGGCCACTCACCGGCCACGATGTCCACCGGCGCCTGCCGTCTCGGCTCCTCAGGCGTCCGCAGCGCCATGGGCCGCTGGCACCCTGACACGCTCAGGACGCCCGCCAGCACCAGGAAAAGAGTCGTCGATTTCACATCAGCTCCTCATCCCAATGACGGCGCCTGGCCAGCGGGGCCCAGGATCCTGCGCCGCTGCTCCAGCTCGGCCCGGATCTCATACGCTCTTTCTTCGCTGATGCTGTAGGCCAGCATGATCACCATGGCCAGGGCGGAGGACATGAGGGGCACCCCGACGTCAAACACCCGCAGAAGATACAGCGTCGTCTCGGACTGACTCTCCAGGCCGACGGCGAAGCCGGACCAGTTCAGCATGATCCCCGTCATGAGGCCGGCCAGGGCCATACCGATCTTCACCATCCACCAGTAGATGGCTCCGAACACGCCCTCGCGCCTCTGGCCGGTCGTCAGCTCGTCATAGTCGCAAACGTCGGCGATCATGGAGCCCATCAAGGTGAAAAGGGAGCCGACGCCGAAGGCGACCAGGGGCGCGGCACAGAGCAGCAAGTAGGGCTGCTCCGGGTCATAGCCGAACCACTTGATCGCATAGCCGAGGAGCGAGATGGATATGGTGATCATGAAGGTCTTGCGCTTGCCCATGCGTGTCGCCAGCCAGCCTGTCAACGGGATGACCACCATGGTGGCCGCGGCGGTCAGCGTCCCGAACCACCCCAGGAGCTCGCCGGCACTCAGGTCATCTCCCGCGTAGAGGTAATAGATCATCACGTACAGAGAGAAGGAGATGCCCAGCTGGTATCCGTTGAAGACCAGAAAGGTGGCGGCGCAGATCTTCACGAAGGGAGGGCACTTGAAGGTGGTGGCCAGGCCCGAGAGGAACTGGCGCGTGTTCTCCAGGAAGCTCTGCCTGCGGACAGCAAGATGAGCCGGGAGGGGACGCTCCTTGCACACCACAGCCGGCACTACACCCAGGACCGCAACCGCCACGCCGACGGCGATGGCCAGTGTCCGGGCTCCATGGACGGTGCTCCTGAACAGGGTCTCGTTGGCCATGATGGCGTAGAACCACGGGACACCCAGCCACACCAGCTGCCCGGCCGTGTTGGCGAACGCATGAAGCCGCGTGCGCTCGTGGTAATCCGAGGTCATCTCGTAGCCGAAGGCCACGAAGGGCGTGGCGTAGAGCGTGTAGGTCAGGAAGAAGAGGACCGACGCTCCCAGGAACACCCAGAAGTAGAAGGCCTCGCTGCGTCCTTCGTGAAGCTGCCACATGAGGGCGAAGACCAGGCCCGAGAGGATCGCGCCGGCGAAGATGTACGGCCTCCTGCGTCCCCAGCGCGAGCGGGTATGATCCGAAAGGTATCCAACCATCGGATCGGAGACCGCATCGAAGATCCGGGGAATGGCCGCGATGAGCCCCACCAGGAACGGGTCCATCCCCAGGCCCAGGTTGAGGATGACAACCATGGCGGGCAGGGCCGCGGCCTGCAGGTTGTTCACGAACATGCCCACGGCGTAGGCAGACTTCTGCTTCAGCGGGATCCGGTCTTCCGGAGCTGTGCGGCGATGTTGACCTGAGATCACCGTCCTGCCCTTCAGATCGCGTCGCCCTGCGCCTGCGCCACAGGGGCCACGAGGACTCTCTCGCTGAAGTGGAAGCTCCCCACAGGCCGGCTAGCCGACGAACTCGTCCGGAATATCGACCACGATCTTCCGGATGCTCTTGTCCCTCAGGAAGAGGGACCGGCTGAGCTCCGGCCCCAGCCGCGTTCCCGGAATGGTCCTGCTCTTGCCGTCTTCCAGGAGAACGCGCAAGCAGCCTGCAGCTGCCAGGCGGTAGATCACAGGCACACCGCACAGGGTGAAGGCCAGCGACCCGGCGGGTAGTTCCTCTTCCAGGCGCGGGCCGCCCACCGAGAACGTCCAGGAGGCGTTCTCTTGCAGGAAGTCCTGGCGCCTGAGGAGTAGCGGCTCGAAGACAACCTCCCCGCGCGCCACCCGGACGCCCAGCTCCCAGAAGCGCGTGATGATGTCCTCCTTCACCTGGCCCGTCAGCCCCGGCTGCTGCACACCCGCGAACGAAGGCGTGTGTGAGTAGGGGTCGGTGGGGAAGGCACCGTAGACCGCAGGAGACTTGTGCAGGCCCAGGCCGTCCTGGATGTCCTGGAAGTGTGCCGAGAGCCTCCGCACGATGCCGGCACTCACTCCGCCCTCAACGGCCCTCGAGATGACCTCACCCGTGGCCAGCAGCAGCTTGGAGACCATGTGCCAGTAGATGCAGCCGAGTCCCTCGTACTTGTACATGGAGCCCGAGCGGCCGGTGAACCGCTGATGCCTGAACACGGCCTCGTAGGCGGCGCAGAGCATGTTGGCCGTCCCGGGCTGGACCGCCGGATCGGCATCGAGGGCGGCCCTGAGCTGCCTTGCATTCCTGAAGCGGCCGTTGAAATGCACCTGGCCCTCCACATCCCGCTCCACGTATTCCGTGCGGCCTGCCTCCAGCTCCTTGGTCAGCCAGCTATCCGACTCCACCCACTGAGGAGGGATCACGTTCTTTTCCAGAAACGACGGCAGGTCCCGCTCCGGATAGAGCAGATAGCTGGCCTGGTCCGTCCGGTAGAGGCGACTCGCTCTCAGGGCATCCAGCAGAGCCAGCGCGCCACTGGCGTCCAGAAAGCCGGAGCTCAGAATGGCCACCTGCCCTTCCAGCATCTCATCTAGAGGTTCGACTTCACACTCACCATCCCCGAGACGCAGCAGATTGTAGGAATGGAACAGGCCGTCCTGCCGGCGGCTCTGTGCAAGGCCGTGCTCGACGTGCTCCAGCGCGATTCCCACAAGGTCCTGAATCTGCTCCTTGCCCAGTGCGACCTTCTCGCCGTCGAATCCACTGTAGACCTGGTCCCGGTACCGCTCGGCCACCCGGCCCATGGCATCCATGAAGGACCGCCGCTCCCCTGGCCGGACGGGTCCAGCCGTCAAGGCCCGGTGGTCCATCAAGACGACTCCGGCGCTCTCGCAGAGCTGGGCGACTTCCCGCGAGATGGCGAACTCCGTGGCAGCGGTTTCACGCAGCACATCCTCCAGCACGCGCAGGAAGCGGCGCAGGTAGCACACCGTGACCATGGACAGCCCGTAACCCGCCAGCGCGTTGTTGGCGTCGTTCCACTCGGGGCGCTGGGTGTTCATCCAGATGCCGCCGGCGGGGACCAGGTTGACCAGCCTTGCCAGTGCCGAAACCAGGAGCTTCTCCAGCAGGTTGACCCGGTAGATGGAACCGTCTTTCAGTGTCACGAGCTTCCCGTCGGAGCCGATCTCGGCCACACGCCGGGCGGAGGCGCGGGCACTCTCGTGGTCATACAGCAGCGTCTGTCTGGGATCTCGGATCATCTGGTCGTACGGCTTGATCCTGTACGGGACGTCTGCGTAGACGAAGACGTCGTGCTGGAGCCACTGGCCAAGGAGGCCGGGATGGTACCCGCGCGATAGCTCCAGCAGCCTCAGCAGGTAGCAGACCTGGTGATCACCCCAGTACCCGATGTTCGACCAGGCGTGCTCCGGCTGCGGAGTTTCCCACTCGAAGCCGTTCCTGGAGACGCGATACGGGTTGTTGCCATCGGCCGTCGAGGCATTCACGAACTTGGCGATGAAGCTCTCGACGTACTCTGGGAACGACAGGGCCAGCGCCTCCCAGTTCTGGAAGATGTCCCGCCAGTTGCCCTGGTAATCCAGGGTCTCTTTCCCTACCCTGGTGCTGCCGTTGACGGTGAAGTGATTCCAGGGCCGGCTGGGATCACCGTGCCGACGGCTGAATGTGAGCGGCAAGTACTCGTGGACCAGACGGGTGAAGTCTGCGTTGTTTTCCTCCTGGGCGAGTTTCTGCGCTGAGCCCAGGGTCAGGGGGCCCTGCAGACGTTCCAGCACCGCTTCCACGGTCCCGCGCAACGTCCGGTTCCGCTCACTGGTGAAGTCCAGGAAATCCTGGCGTGGGAAGGTGTATTCGTGCGGGAAAACCCCTCCTCGCATGATGTTGGACAGGACATTGGAGAGGTGCCTGCCTGTGATCAGATCGTCCGAGCACTTCTGGTATCCATCGGCACGACCCGCCAGCCTCTCCAGCCGGGCCGTTCCGTCGGCGACATCGGCCTCGATGGCCTCGGCCGTGATCCCCTGGCGGATCGCCTGCAGCAGGCGGGCCAGCTCCGAGGGACCCTGATCCACGTCGGCCAGGACATACCACCGCAGGCTCTCCCGTGGTGCAACGATCACATCCGAATGAACGAAGAAGGCGCAGCGCCGGCCCTTGCAGGCCGTCTCGGGGCGAACGTCTGCGCCCGCTCCGAACTCCCTCACCTGGTCCTCGGAGAGCAGGACCTGGACATTCTTCAGGCCGTGGCTCCAGACCACCGAGGCCCTCAGTGCCTCGCTGGGCTCGGCCCGGTCCGTCAGCATGGAGGTGAGGCTGTAGATTGCCGCGCAGGTCCCGGGAATCCTTTCCGCCTGCTTGTAGGCATCAACGAGCGTGCTGAGCTCGGCCTGCGCCGTGCGGTCCACGCCGTGGGGGAGCAAGTTTCGCAGCCCGTCAAGCAGGCTCACGCGTGTCCGGGTCGCCTCGAGATTGACAAGCTCGGATCGCCGGATGAACCCAAACCGCTGGCCCACTGTCCAGGTGTAGGAGAAGGACAGGCCAAGGTCGTGGTTCACCTCCTCGAAGGTCACCTTGTTCCCGGGCAGGTTCTTGTACAGGTTGCGCTGGATGTTGTAGACGGACGGCCCCGCGCCGAATGGCTGCCAGAGCACCGCCCTGTCACCGCTCTCCACCAGCAGCACCGTCCTCGGGCCGGTTGTCTCGCTGGCGTCGTGGATCTTGTCGTCGGTGCAGTAGGGAAAGAGCGCGTTCTCGGGAACTCTCCGGCCGCAGGTCAGGCCGCCGGTGCTGGAGACGAACAGCCAGTGGTCGTATCCGCTGGCCACCGACATCAGGAACGGCTGCATGGCGTGATAGTTGGAGATCTTGTAGAACAGCTCACCCGCCCTCGTCACCAGGTGTTCCTGATCGCCGGTGCCAGGCGATCGCACCACCGCCTCCCCCAGGAACACAGGGCGTTTTTCGCGCGGCTGCATCAGTATCCATCTCCTTGCGCCCGGGCCGGCGCGGGCTGATGCGGAGGTTCCACGAGACTGAACTCCGCGCGCTGACTCGCAGCCGAGCTGCCGCCAATCCAGGCGTGGAAGACTCCCGGCTCCGCGATCCGCCGCATGTCACGCCCGTGGAAGGACAGCTCGTCCAGGCCCAGCTTGAACGCAATGGCCCGGCTCTCCCCCGGCGCCAGCCGCACCCTCTGAAAGCCCTTCAGCTCCCTCACCGGCCTGGTCACCTGACCCACCAGGTCCCTGACGTAGAGCTGGACCACCTCATCCGCCTCCACGGTTCCCTCGTTGCGGACAACCGCTCGCAAGGTCACGGGCTCGCCCGTGGGGACCTTCTCAGGCTGGACCGAGATGCCGCTGTACGAGAACTGGCTGTAGGAAAGCCCGTATCCGAAGGGATACTGGGGCTCGAAGCCCGCATCCAGGTGGCTCGACACGAAGGCCGAAAGGTGCTGGGGCATCCGCACGGGGATGTCGTCCATGTGCATGAACGACTCTGGAGTCGCAGGCCGGCCGGTCTGCTTGTGGGCGTAGTAGATGGGGATCTGCCCGACCATACTCGGGAAGGTCACCGGCAGCTTTCCCGACGGCGATTCGACCCCGAACAGGATGTCGGCGATGGCCGGCCCCCCCATGGTGCCAGGATGCCAGGCGAACAGCAGCGCGTCCACATGCTCCAGGATCGGGGCCAGCGTCAAGGGCCTTCCGGCCTGGATGACCGCGATGAGCGGCTTGCCGGCCCGGCCAAGGGTGCGCACCAGCTCCACCTGACTGCCTGGCAGCCCGATATCGGCCCGGGAATGCGCTTCGCCGGACAGGATCGATTCCTCGCCCAGGAAGACGACCACCGCGTCGGCGGCCCGTGCCGCGGCCAGCGCGTCCCCGAAGGCCTGCGTGGAGCGGCTGCGGGTGGTCTCCATGGCCCTGACGTGGCGGATCTCCACCTTCTCGCCAGCGAGGTCCCGGATGGCCTGCAACGGCGTCTGGCTCATGGACGGGTCACCATCGAAGATCCAGGTCCCCAGCTGCTCGTAGGGATCGTCGGCCAGGGGTCCGATGACGGCCAGGGATCGCACGGAATCTCTGTTCAGGGGCAAGGTCTGCCGCCGGTTCTCCAGGAGGACGATGCTCTGCAGGGCGGCCTCCCTGGCCGTCTCCAGCAGCTGGTCGCCGGGCAGAGACGGGATCCTGCCGGGATCCGTGTAGGGACTCTCGAACAGGCCCAGCCTGATCTTGACCCTGAGGATGTCCGCCACCAGGGCATCCAGCTGGGCCTCGGTGATGCGGCCCTGGGCCAGAAGCCCCTGAAGATGGTCGGCGTAGACCGTGGTCGCCATCTCCATGTTCACCCCCGCCTGGAAGGCCTCGTGAGCGGCCTCACCATCATTGGCCGTGAAGCCGTGAACGGTCAGCTGCTCGATGGAGGCCCAGTCGCTCACCACGAAGCCGTGGAACCGCCATTCATCGCGCAGCACCTGCCTCAGCAGGAACCGGTTTGCCGTTGCCGGGATGCCGTCCAGGTCGCTGAAGGAGGTCATGAGCGTGGCCACGCCGGCATCCACCGCGGCCTTGAATGGCGGCAGATAGACGTTTCGCAGCTCGTTCTCGGGGATGCTCGTCGTGCTGTAATCCCTCCCAGCCTCGCTGGCCCCGTAACCCGCGAAGTGCTTGGCGCACGCCGCGATGGTGCCTGGCAGGGCCAGGTCATCGCCCTGGAACCCTTCCACCATGGCCGCGCCCAGCACGCCGGTCAGGTACGGGTCCTCGCCGAAGCTCTCGGCGATGCGGCCCCAGCGCGGATCCCGGGAGACATCGATCATGGGCGCAAAGGTCCAGTTGACCCCCGCGGCGGCGGCCTCCAGCGCCGCCATCCGCGCGCCACGCCGCACCAGATCAGGGTTGAAGGTCGCCGCCAGTCCCAGCGGGATGGGCAGGACCGTCTTGAACCCGTGAATGACATCACGGCCCATGAGCAGCGGGATACCCATCCGGCTTTCCTCCACCGCCACGCGCTGCATCTCGTTGACGACGTCCACATGGACCTCGTTGAGGATCGCTCCCAGTTGGCCACGCCGGATCGCCTCACGCAGATCATCGGGAAGCGTGCCGCCGGCACCATTGCGCTGCGACATCTGGCCGATCTTCTCGGCCACCGTCATCTTCGCCAGCAGCGCCGTGACGCGGGCCTCCACCTTCGCGTCCCTGGCCGCGGCCGGCGTGGCGGCCAGCACCAGGAGCCCGAGGCAGAGCAGCCGGAGCATCGTTGGGATGGAATTCCCTCGCCTGCCCGCGGGAGAGCCGGGATGGGGCGCCGGGGGGGCCTCCCTAGCGGGGTCGTGTCCGGGACGCTGGATCAGAACTCATATCCGATGCGGATCCCGTAGGTGCGGGGCACGCTGAAGCTTCCCTTGGCCACCTGCTCGGCGGCGGCGCCCCAGTACTGGACGACCTCGTTGGTGAGGTTGTAGCCGTAGAGCTCCAGCGTCCAGTCTCCGCTGTAGAGGCGCACACCAGCATGCAGCATGGACCACGCCTTGCGCCTGTCGTCGGTGTACCTGATGTCCTCATCCAGGATGACGAAGTCCATGTCGTCCGTGTGCTTGTCCACGTTCCAGATGGTCAGGTAGGAGTCGTCTTCCCAGTAGGCCGAAACCCACGGCTTGAGCACAAGGCCCTTCTTGGGCAGGACGAAACCGTGCTCGAAGGTCAGGCGCAGCGAGAACGGCGGCGAGACAGCGAGCTCGTTGCCCCTCAGGTTGGTTTCCAGGATGGGGTTCGTGGGATCCACCGACTCCGAGTAGCCGATACCGAAGTAGGAAACAGCGTCATAATTCCACTTGGTGACCCAGTCCTCGGTGATCTCGGTGTCCATCCAGGTTGCGAACCCGTGGATGCGTCCGCTGTTCCACGGACGCCAGTCGTACTCGATCTCCAGTCCCTGGATCTCCGCCCCGGGCACGTTCTGGGTGAAGTAGGCGATGACCGGCGCGCCCACCCATCCGAAAACCAGGTTCCCGAACTCGTCACGGATGAAGTCGCCATTCTGGTCACGGAGCGGAGCCCAGCGCTCTGTGAAGGCGATGGCGCCCACAGACGCATACTGCATGTTCTCGTAGTCCGTGATGAAGTAGGCCGCGCTCAGATTGAGCTTCCGGCCAAATCGCCTCTTCAGGCCAAACTCCAGGGTGAGGACCTCCTCGGGTTCAAAAGAGGTCCGGGCGATGATCTCCTCCCCCGTCCTGGGGTTGATGGTCTGGAACACGTCTCCGATGCCGCCCGCCTTGAATCCGGTGGCCAGGTAGCTATAGACCAGCGTGTTGGCCCTCTCGTACTCCAGGCCGATGCGCCAGTCCGTGTGCGTCCATGCGCCCTTGTTGTCATTGCCGCTGACTTCCGGGTAGATGTCGGGATTCTCGAAGAAATCCGCCGGCAGGCTCCTCAGGTCGTCCCTGGAGAAGCCGGTGAGCCCTGCCTCGACCTGCTCCCTGCCGACCTGTGGGGCGCAGCCGTTGCCCACGTTGCAGATGTAGGTTCGCCCGCCCTTGTCTTCCTTCTCCTCATCGCTGTAGCGGGCCCCGACGGTCATGTGCCATCGATCAGTGAAGGAGTAGGTTCCCTGGGCAAAGACCGCCGCCGCGTCGGTGGAGCGATTGGGCTGGACCCAGAGCGCCTTCTCGTCGATGGGATTGTCGTAGTAGCCGATGGTCTGGGTCCGCTCGTGGAAGTAGTTGGCCCCGGCGATCCAGTCGAATCTCCTGTTGCCATAGGATTGGAGCTGGTACTCGGTGCTCCACGACTGGGAGCCGGTGCCCGGCAGGAAGAACATGGCGCCATCCCAGGCGTTCAGGCTCTGCTCCATGTCCTGGGCTGATTCGCGGTCCTGGTCCTCGAAGCCCCCGATGTAGACAAAGCGCAGGTTGTCCCTGAGATCCCAGGTGAACTGGGAGCGCAGATACATGATGTCCAGGTACAGCCTCCCGGGGACGTTGACCACCGCCTGATAGGTGTCATCCGTCGGGAACATGTCCGAGCAGTCGTTGGTCCCGATGATGCCGAGGTTGTTTCCCTGGTCATCGAACTCGTAGACCGGCCGTCCCCGCAGCTTGTCGCAGTTGACCAGATCGATGCCGCCGGCGCCATCGCTGCGAAAGTGCTGGAAGCTCATGTTCAGGGAGATGTCGTCCTTGGGCTGCCAGAGCCCACTGACGCGGTAGGCCCACTCCTCGGCGTTCATGTAGAAGTTGTCTGCGTTTGCAGGCAGGAGCTGCCGGACTTCGTCGCCGGTCTGGCCAATCCACCAGTTGGAGTGCTGGGTCCGCGTGAAGCACTCGGGGCTGGTGCATTCCTCGAAGGAGCCGGGAGCGATGACCGAAGCATCATCCAGCATGCCCACCACACGACGCTGGTCATACTGGTTCACGTCCCAGAAACCATTGAGGTAGGAGTCGCGCTGGTGGAAGCGGCCCGCGAACCGTAGTGCAAACGTGTCGGAGATGGGCTGGTTGATCATGCCCTGCAGCTCTCCGGTGTTGTAGTTGCCGTACTGGATGTTCAGTCGCGCGTCGAAGGCGTCCAGCTTGGGCTTGGCCGAGACGATGTTGATGCTGCCAACGGTGGAGTTGCGGCCGAACAGGGTTCCCTGGGGCCCGCGGGTCACCTCCACCCGCTCGTTGTCGAACATCAGGCCCAGGACGCCCTGCATCCGGGGCGAGTAGACGCCATCCAGGTGAACGCCTACCGAAGGGTCGCCCAGCTCGGTCTCGTTGGTGGAGCGCACCCCGCGCATGGCGATCATGGGCGTGGACTGGCCGTTGATGGTGGCGATGTCCATGTTGGGCACCATGTCGGCCATGTCCCGGACGTTCTGCACCCCCTCCCGGTCCAGGGTGTCCTGGTCGACCACGGTCACGGCCAGGGGGGTCTTCATGAGATCCGTCTCGACGCGTGTGGCCGTGACGGTGACCGTCTCGAGGAGGGGCTCGGGAGACTCCTCCTTCTTTTTCTTCTCGTCCTTTTTCTTCTCGTCCTCGGCGTCCTTCTCCGCCCCCTCCTGCGTCGGCTCGCTCTCCCTTCCAGCCTCCCCGGCGGCTGGCTCCTTTTTTCCCTCCTGGGCGAGGGGAAAGTGTCCCCCCACCCAGCCGAGTGCGAGCAGGTAGAGCAGCAGCATCCCTCCCCGGCCGACCCTCATAAGTTCTCCCGAACCAGCAAGTTGCGCGGCCTTCCCCTTTCGGATTCCCCGGCTGGCGACCGGCCCGCCGGATACCAGGCCATCGCTGGAAGGCCTCTAGACTACAGCCGGATGACAACGCTGTCAACTTCTATTGACAGCGTTGTCATAATCTCGTATAAGCAGGTGGTCCTGCCAGCCCGCGGCGGGGGCGGGACCGGGGAATGCACCGTGCAGCGGATAGCCAAGCGACCCAACATCGACGACGTGGCGCGCCTGGCCGGGGTCTCCATCAAGACCGTCTCGAGGGTCCTGAACGGCGAGCCCAACGTCCGGCAGACGACTCGCGAGAAGGTGAGCTCCGCCGTGGAGGCGCTGAACTACCAGCCCAACCTGTCGGCCAGACAGCTCGCCAGCAAGCGCACCTTCCTGGTGGGGATGCTGTACGACGACCCCGATCCCAACAACGAGAACGACTACCTCACCACCCTCCAGTCCGGCTCGCTGCGGGCCTGCCGGGAGAATGGCTACAAGCTCCTCATCAACCCGCGCCGGACGGATTCGGCTGGCCTGTTCGACGAGGTCCTGGGTCTCAGCCGGCAAGTGGACGGGTTGATCATCCTGCAGCCGCTTTCCGACGTGGAAGAGCTCAGCCAGTTTCTACGCGAGCGCAGCATCCCCTGTGTCCGGGTCTCCCAGCGCCCCTTTGCCGGTTTTCCGTGGATCTCGGTGGGCGATACCGAGGCTGCAGACGAGATGACCGAGCACCTTCTTCAGCTGGGGCACCGCCGGATCGGGTTCATCATGGGACACCCCGATCACGGTCAGAGCCACGACCGGCTTTCTGGCTATCGGCGCGCCCTGGAGCGGCACGGCATCAGCGCCCAGGATGACCTGGTGAGGCAGGGCCGGTTCGATTACGAGTCAGGCTATGCCTGCGCACGGAGCTTGCTCCTGTCCACGTCTCCACCGACGGCCATCTTTGCCAGCAACGATCCCATGGCCATGGGCGTGCTCTCCGCCGCCCATGAGCTGGGCCTTGGCGTCCCTGGCGATCTCTCGGTGGCAGGCTTCGATGACTCGCCGCTGGCCCGGCATGCATGGCCTCACCTGACCACCGTGCGCCAGCCCATCGAGGAGGTGGCACGCCTCGCGACTGAAGAACTGATCAAGCAATTGCAGGGCCGTTCCGGGGATGTCGTCCATCACCGCCTCAAGGCGGAGCTGGTCCGTCGCGCTTCGACCGCCCCGGCCCTCCCAGCGGCCAAAGGAAAACGTGTTCGCCGTAGGAGGAGCACCGCATGAACCGTACATCTCGCCTTTCCTGGCTCGCGCTGGGTCTCGTGGCCTCGGTCGTCTCTCCGGCCCTTGCCGACGACTATCTCGTGTTCACCGACGGGGGGATACCCGCCGGCGGCTCCGATGTCTGGGTCTGGTGTGAGAACCAGGCCACCATCCCGTGTGACTTCGCCGAACTGCGCGCTTGTGACACGCCCGAGGGCAGCCGGCACTTCCGGCAGCAGGGGACGGTGGACTGGCAGGGTTTCGGCGTCTTTCACAACATCGACCCGGGCCCTGACGGGGTCCCGGACACCGGCGACGAGTTCGCGACTCCCGTGGATCTCTCCGCCTTCCTGGGCGGCGAGATGCGTTTCTTCGTCAAGAGCTCATTCGAGCTCCAGGTGCAGTTCCAGTGCCAGGTGAGCGGCACCAACAAGACCGGTACGGCAAGCCTCGCCCAGGGCGGCTGGGACCCCGGCAACCCCTCATGGCAGGAGATCGTGATCCCCCTGTCGAGCTTCACGTTCGGCGCCGGCCCTCCGGTGAACCTGGCCACCTGTCTCGGAGCGGTGCTCTCTCCGTTCATGTCCACCGGTGCGGGCCTTGGCGCCGGGTTCCACACCTTCCGGGTGGACAACGTGCGCTGGCGCAAGGCGAACTCCCATCCGGGTCCCTCGACTGTGCAAGTATCCGGCCGCCAGCTTCTGGTCAACGGGCAGCCCTTCGTGGTCAACGGGCTGTCCTATGGGCCCATCTCCATCGGCGAGGACTGGCGTGGCGCCCTGAGAGACCGCCCCGATCGCTACCTGGTCGATTTTCCCCTCATCGCGGCCACCGGCGCCAACACCGTCCGGATCTACACCTCCTTCCTGACCACGGCCATGCTGGACGCGGCCTGGGCCAACGGGTTATTCGTGATCCCGACCTTCCCGGTGGATCCCCTGCAGGTGACCTGCCCGACCGGCCGTGACTTCATCACGGACCGGTTCCGCGACATGGTGAACCAGTGGAAGAACCACCCGGCCATCCTGTTCTGGCTGGTGGGCAACGAGGTCAACGTGAACCTGGGCACCGCGAACCTGTGCGGGGACTGGTATCCCGCCCTGGATGCCATGGCCCAGGCGGCCCACGTGGCCGAGGGGCCGTCCTTCCACCCCGTGGGCACGGCCAACGCCGATACCGGCTTCTCCGACATCTGCCAGCCGGGCTGCAGCGACGACACCACGCTCCCCAACGTGGATCTCTGGGGTGTGCAGATCTACCGCGGCTGCTCGTTCGGAACGGCCTTCGCCGAGTACGCCGCCAAGGCGGACTGCTCCAGGCCGCTGGTGGTCACCGAATTCGGCGCGGACTCCTGGGACAGCCTTTCGGGCCCCTCTGGCGCGGAGAACCAGGCCATGCAGGCCACGTGCCTGGGGACGCTGCTCGGCGAGGCCGACCAGGCCCTCGCCGTTCGCACACCGGGCGGGGTCAGCAGCGGCCAGGTGGTGTTCGAGTGGGCCGACGAGTGGTGGAAGGCGTTCCCGACTCCCGGCGGCGACTGCGACACCACCGTCAGCTGGGCACAGCATGACACCTGCAAGAACTGGGAGAGCCTGGCCTATCCGGACCCGGCCATGAACGAGGAGTGGTGGGGAATCACGGGCCTGGACGCGGCCAATCCCAACGTGCGTGCCCCGCGTGCGGCCCAGACCACGGTGGGCAATGCATGGCACCTGGGCAACGTCTGCAACATGGATGTGGTCAGCTTCGATCCGGTGAGCGGCAACACCTCCCTGTCCTTCGACCCGGCGCCCGGCTCGACGGATCACACGCTCTATCTCGGTCCGCTGAGCGATGTGTCCACCTACAACTACAGCGGGTCGCAGAGCGGGCTCGGAGCCACCGGCACGGCCTCCGTGACTCTTCCGGCCGGGGACCTTTTCTGGCTCGTGGTCGGTCGGGATGGCACCAGGGAAGGGGGCTACGGCACGGGAGTGGCCGAGCGACCTGCCTCCTCCGGCGCCAGCGTCCCTCAGGACCCGAACCGGACCGGACTCTGCAGCAGTCCCTGACCGAGGGACCATGCCATTCCCTGGCCCCGTGGCGGCGAGCCGTCCGCCACGGGGCCAGACTTGACATCCGCCCCCGATCCGTGAGAGATGGGGGGTACACAGGCGCAGACCCCCCCGGCCAGCCCCGACGGTCACCTGAGGTCCTACGCCAGCCACTCCGCCGAGACGGGCCACCCTCTCTTCTTCGGTCTGCCGAAGGGGGAAGCATGAAGCTCGTCCGGTCCTCCGTTCCCGCCGCCCTGCTCTGTCTCGCCCTGGCCGGCCTCCTGGCATCCAACGCGCCCCTGGCCGTCATCCAGGGCACCACGTGGTTTCCCATAGGCCCTGCGCCCGGGGACTTCTCACCGTGGTTCCCCGGTGGTGTCAGCGGCCGGGCCTCAGCCGTGGCGGTCAATCCCGCCAACGCCGACGAGATCTGGCTGGGCACGGCCCAGGGAGGGGTGTGGCGCTCCACCGATGGCGGCGTGTCTTGGCGCGCCATGTCCGACCAGGAAGCCTCCCTGGCCATCGGCTCCCTGGCCCTGGCGGGGTGCGGCGTCAACGGCTGCACCTGGGTCTACGCCGGCACCGGCGAGAACGCCATCCGCCGGGACACCTTCTACGGCCAGGGGCTTCTGGTGGGGGGCATCGACGGCCCGGACGTCTTCTGGAGCCAGAAGACCGGCACGCCCTACAACTTCCGGCGCGGAAACATCTTCAACGTGGTGCTGGACACCACCACCATGGACAGCAGCCAGGTCCTCTACGTCACCCTCTCCAGCGGCGTCACCGCCTCGGCCACCCAGTCCACGGTGACGGCGCCGGAGCCCTCCCCGGGTGGCTACGGCATCTACAAGTCGTCGGACAACGGCAACACCTGGACGGCGCTCACGGTGGAGGGGGCCACCGGATTCCGCCCCACCGACCTGGAGATGGATCCCACCGACAATCTGACGCTGTGGGCCGGCTTCCTGGGGCGCGGGCTGTACAAGTCCGAGGACGGCGGCGCCACCTGGTGCCCCCAGAACAAGGGGGTGCCCAAGCCCATGGGCTGCCCGGGCACCAGCAATGTCCTCCCCAACCCCACCAACCTCCCCTTCGACCACGTGGAGATCGCCTTCGCCCCCAGCGACCCCCAGACCCTCTACGCCAGCTTCGGCCACTGCCCGGACCGGCTGCTGGACAACTGCAAGGCCTCGGTCTACCGGTCGGGCAACGGCGGCAACTCCTGGACGCTCAAGTACACCGGAAGCAGCCTGGACGGGAGCGGCTGTCCCTCCACCTACAGCCGCTACACCCACGCCCTTTCGGTGCACCCCACCCAGCCGGACACCGTCTTCTACGGTGGCGTGAACCTCTGC